>JAOZLN010000210.1 GCA_029934845.1 Candidatus Sabulitectum sp. | reverse complement strand
CGAATACCCATGGGGCCCGGATTAAAAGACCTGCCTCCGGATCGAATAAGCTCCATCCAAAATTGGCAAGGGTTTGAAGAGGCCTCTTAAAGATGTTCATCCAGATCAGTTCAACAGAACCTGTGTTCCCGTATCTGGCCCAGAATATTTCTCCGTTCAGTATGTACCTGTCTACTAAAAGAACAAGCACAACAGTTGAGAACAGCACTGCAGGAATGATCCATTTTTTTCTGGCTCCAACTCTTTGAATGCCTGCATACTCTACAATAATGATTCCTGCGGCAAGCCCTGCATATCGCATTTTAACTGCTACAAGAATCAACGCTATCATGATACGCACCGCAGACCATTTCCTGCCCTCAGGCAACAGAATTCCCAGAGTAAACAACGCAACAGCCAGCCAGCCTGTCATTGCGAGGCCAAGAATACTGAATCCGGGGTAGGACAATGCAGCAACAATTGCAATCTTCGGAGTAGAAAGTTTTGCAAGCAGAAGAACTGCTGCCATGGCGATAATAAATGGTATCAAACGAAGCCCAGCATCTCCTGCAAGAAGCCCGGGGGCTATAAGAAGAGGAAACAGCGGGGTGTGATGTCCCTGACTCGAACTTATATCACCTGACCTGAGGTGAGCATCGGAGAACCTTTCGCAGTTTATGCCGGACAAAGCCGTTGCCCGCTCAGCGAACCTGACTTCGTCACCGTTAATTTCCGCAGTTATTAAAGAAAGAAGCAGAACTGGAAGAAGCGCCCTTACTACGCCATACCGTCCCTGGTCAGCTATTGAGAGTGACCATGCGATCAGGCCGGCAACCGGAACTGCTGCAGTAAATATCCAGCCAAACGGGTGTATCATCCAGAGCCATGCTCCTGCAGTAAAACTTAAAACCATAGGAATAAACCATTTTACTGCTTGATTCTTTCCATTCAGAACAGCAGCAAGAATCCATGCTGCGGGAATCAGGCGACCAGCAAAGCCGGGACTGGGCATGCCTGCTATACGCCACACCGCAAAGATCCATACTCCGAAAGCTGCAATTGCAAAAGAATTGAAGTGAAGCCGCAGAATATTCTTCACAATCGTTCACCCCCTGCAGCTGCATGAATAACAGAGTGGTTAAATGATCTGAAATTTCTCATGAGGGTTATTGCAAGAGTATCTCCAGGAACCATAACAAAACTCAAGGTGTCTCTGCCTGACGGAAGAATAAGCATGTCATCGCCAAGACGAACAGCCAGCATGGGCAAAGAGTCTCTTACGCCACCGGACTCAAGTGCCAGCCACACCGCCCATCTGCCTTCAAACGGTGCCGGAAGCAGCACTTCCCGTTTGGAGCTGTTAACCTCCGGGATAGAATATGTGATAATTCCATTATTGATCTCTGACCCTGCAACAGCAGACTTAACTTCCAGTGGACCGGGAAGATCAAAAAGTAAGGCAGATATCACAAAACCCACTGGAATTACCGAATATCTGAACCTTTTCCAGCCTGTTAAAGCAGCTGTGGCAGCAACCACCACTATGGGGATCGAAGCTGATACAGGTATGAACCAAAGTGTTGAAGCAACTGCAATAAAACCGGTAATTCTTATCTGCGCAGTTTTACCAGCAGAGCATGCAAGTAATCCCGGAACAAGCATGGCCCAGGGTATTAAAGCCGGTGACATAAGACCAAGAAGAGAGCATCCAGCCACAAAGGGGAACAGTGGGGTTCCCTGGACCATTCCCATGAGTGCAAACAAAACTACCAGAGGCAGTGTGGTTAAAGAAAACCCCCTGAACAAATTGACCGCTGCCCATACGGTCCAGCCCGAGAGCATTACGGTAGCTTTGTCTCTGTTATTTTCTACCTTGATAGTATCACCTCAAGCCTGTCTGAAAAGGAATCACACTGAATGTAAACAACCGAAGTGGTTTTCGCCAGTTTTATTTCCTTTCTTGAATCGGCAGGTATAAAGAACCGTTTTAACAATTTGCCGCTTCCAGCTGATATAGAACCAGTTACAGAGTGGGAAAGAGCTGTTAACTGAAGAACTGCCGACTTCCCGTCTCCTCTAAAACCGGCCCAGGGAGAGATCTCACTGCCCTTCCACCCGGGTCCTATGGAATTCCTTTCGTTTCTTTCCAGAGGCATATCCATTGGATCACCGAACAGAATTGCCTTGATATGATCAGGAACCTTCCTGATTCTCTCCTTTCTTCTTATGGCTTTAAGGATCACTGCAAATCTCCAGAAAGCGGGTTTACCTCTGACAATAGAGTGTATTGCAATTCTTGCCTCTCTTCTCCACCACCTGCATGTAAGTCTGCCACCCCCAAAATACCTTCTGAACAGGCGTATGGAGGATTCCAGCTCCCATCTTAGTGCTTTCTGCCTTCTGCTTGAAGCTCCCACCATGTGCATGGCTGCGGCTGATCTGTCAACCGCAAGCTTCCATCCTGCCACTCCAAGACGCAATGAAAGATCTGCATCTTCAAAATACATGAAAAAGTTTTCGTCAAAACCGTTAACACTTCTGAGAGCTTCAGTTCTAAAAAGAGACACGGCTGCGGTAATTGCAGGAACCTGAATTCTTGTTCTTAACGGCTCCAGCTCCAGATGCATGAACCTGCTGTCCCAGGCTTCACCGTATTCTGTAAAGAAGACACCGCTGGAAACTGTAACTTTATCCCATCCCCACAGCCTGATAATTGGTTGAACACCGGCATGATCAGAATTCTCATCCAGAAATTTTACCAGTTTCTCAAGAGACTCTCTATCAATTGATGCATCACTGTTAAGAAACAGTGTGTATTTTGTATCAACTTTTTCCAGACAGCGATTGTTTCCAAAACCAAAACCATGATTTAAACCCTTGATAAGCACAGAGTTCTTAATAAGACTCGAAGCAAGCTCGGCTGAGCCGTCTGAAGAACCGCTGTCGTAGATGACAGTTTTCAAATCTGAGGAAAGCAACTTAATAGTTTCTGATAATCCGGGAATCAGATCTTTACTGTTGTACAGAACAACTGCCGCTGTTACATTCTTCAATTCAGCCTCTCCTGGATCTCACGGTAGAATTTGTCTGTGATCTTCCGCCATGTATGGGTCGCCACGGTTGTTCTGCGGCCGTTCTGCCCCATTGAAATTGCAAGTTCCTCGTTTTCTAAAAGAATTGATATTTTCTTTTCAAGTTCTTCCCGATGATCGAACTCAACAAGAAATCCGTTATTCCCATCCTGTATAAGATCAGGCATTCCCCCGGCATTGCATCCGATCACCGGTTTCCCGCAGATCCACCCGTCCAGCAGAACTATACCGAATGCATCAAGTCTGGATGGGGCAGCAATGATCCACGCTGCATGAAAAAGGTGCTTTCGTATCTCTTCACGGATGTAGCCGGTGACAACAAGCCTGTCCATTGGGATATCCTCTGACCTGCTATCCAGGTGATCTCTAAAATCCTTCATAACAGGACCAGCCAGAACAAGAATAAAATCATACCCCTTCTTCCACAACTCAATTGAGGAATCCAGCAATGTGTTTGATCCCTTTTCACGGCAATGTGCCGTTACACTTAATACAATTTTTTTTTCGGGTGGGATGGAAAATGCTTTTCTTGCCAGATCTCCGTTGGCATCTTTCCATTCTGCCGGATCGATGCCACTGCCAAGTACCATAAGATCATCACCGCTGACCCCGCACTCGTCTCTGTAAACAGATGCCTCAAATCTGTTCTGAGCCACAACAAGATCAGATCTCCTGAGAACCTCCGGCTGGTCTCCTGCAAAATAATGGAGAGGCTCTATCCGGTGATTTGCACTGCCCAGATTTGCATGAGGAACCGATACAAGAGGAACTTTTCTGTTCTGTGCAAATCTGTACCCGCCGTGTAATAAGAATGGCATTGCATTTGCATGAACCATATCAAATCCTTTTGCAGTTTTTATCCAGCGATCAAACTTCGGTATGAAGGGATTCGGGTAGAAGTATCTGTCGGGGCCGCCTTTTTTAATTCTGCGGAACACAGCTCGTAGAATATTCTGTGCCGGTGGATGCACCACCGGAAACCGGATTATTTCAATGCCATCCCTTTTGAATTTGCCGGACTGAAGATGTCTTCCCTGCTTTGAAACCATCCACGACATATCCCACGCATCGGTAGCAACAACGGTTGAGGTATGTCCCCACCTTGCAGCAGCAAGAGCATGCTCCCAAACATACCTCTCTGCTCCGCCGTGATAAGGCCATGTTCTGTGAATCAGATGTAGAATTCTCACAAAAGGCTCCTGTAGAAATCCATTGCATTCTTTCCAACATCATTCCAGGTAACCCTTGGCGCATTTTCGGCAAGCCTTCTTAGATCGTCACTGATAATTCCTGTTGCCATTTCTCTTATGGAAGTTATCCAAGGTTTCCTTTCCAGTACTGGAAGAAGCAGACCATATTTGCCAACGGTCTCGGGCAAAGCCCCGCCATCTGATGCAATTACCGGAGTATTGCAGGCAAAGGCCTCCATTACAGGCAGCCCAAGCCCCTCTCTGCTACTGGGAAGAAGCAGAGCCAAAGCGCCTCTGTAAAGGGCAAGAAGCTCTTTATCGGAAATACTTTTCAGAAAAATCACTTCGGCAGTAGCTTCATATGTATCGTTTCCCCAGCTCTCTGCTCCGGCCAGAACCAGCTTTTTGTTCGTATCCGCCTCTTTGAAGCAGCTGATAAGGAATGGAATATTCTTTCTAGGCACATAGCTTCCAACGTGCAGAAAGTATTCTTCCGGCTGAAGGCCGTATTTTCTTAAAACCCCCTGCATGGG
>JAOZLN010000026.1 GCA_029934845.1 Candidatus Sabulitectum sp. | reverse complement strand
CAGGAGGATCACTGGCACCACTGATCTCCACAAGATCAAGATTTGCCCCGCCGGCCATATCCATAGCCTTGGCAAAATCTACCACTCCTACATGTTCCCCATCCTGATCAATCAGTCTGACTTTCTGACTTCTGATCTCTCCATTAACACGGGTGGAGTTTGCGATTTCCCTTTACCTCCGTTCCGGCAATGCAGGCCTGGCACAGGCATCAACGACAACTTTTACTGCCTCATCTATGGACAAAGTGCCGATGTCACCTTCACCATGTCTGCGAATGGCCACTGTTTCTGATTCCTCTTCGCGCTGACCAACAACGAACATATAGGGAACTTTGCCGGTTTCCGCACCACGAATCCTGTAACCAATCGTTTCGCTGCGGTTGTCAAGTTCGCATCGCAAACCCGCATCCGCAACCTTATTATAAAGCTTTTCCGCAAAATCATTTTGTGCGGAAGTAATCGGTAAGATAATAAGCTGTACCGGCGCAAGCCAACCCGGAAAATTACCGGTATAATGTTCGATAAGATTACCCATGAATCTTTCAACCGATCCAAACAAGGCTCTGTGTACCATATATACCCTGTGGGAAGCTCCATCGGGACCTATATAATCCAGATCAAATCTGCCTGGGATGTTAAAATCGAACTGTACAGTTGGCCCCTGCCAGTAGCGTCCAAGAGCATCACATAGCTTTATATCTACTTTGGGCCCGTAGAAAGCAGCCTCGCCGATCACAGTGCTGTACTTTTCTCCCATGTCATCAAGAGCCTTTGAAAGCAATGGTTCTACCCTGGCCCAGTCTTCAGGATCACCGGCATAGTGACCGGGGTCTGAAGGGTCCATCAGCGAAAGCTCGATCTTGTATCCGAAATCAAACATCTTTAAGAAATAGAGAGCGAATCGAATAACATCCTGAATTTCCGAAACAATCTGATCCGCTGTACAGAAGATATGACCATCATCCACGGTAAAGCCCCGCACTCTCATCAACCCGTGAAGAGCACCACTTCGTTCGTAGCGGTAAACTGTTCCAAGTTCAGCAATTCGCATGGGCAGCTCTTTGTATGACCGCTTTGAGTTCTTATAAATAATTATGTGGCCCGGACAGTTCATTGGCTTAAGGGCGTACTCTCCATTCTCTACCTCGGTGAAATACATGTTCTCTCTGTAGTAATCGTAGTGCCCGGAAATTTTCCAGAGTTCAACCGGAGCTATATGCGGAGTACAGACCAGCTGGTAACCTGCCCGCCTGTGGGCATCCTTCCAGAGATTTTCCAGATTTTCCTTCACGATGGTTCCCCTGGGCAACCAGTAGACGAATCCAGCACCACCCATTCCCCTGGTACTGAAAAGCTCCAGATCAACTCCCAGCTTTCTGTGATCTCTTTTCTTCGCTTCCTTCAGAAAATGAAGATGCGATTCCAGTTCTTCTCTGGAATGAAATGCCGTTCCATAAATACGGGTAAGCATCTCGTTTTCTTCACTGCCCCTCCAGTAAGCACCGGCAACGCTTAGCAGTTCAAAGTTTGCAAGAAATTTTGTTGATGGTACATGGGGACCCCTGCAAAGATCGGTGAACCCGCCCAGAGTGTATATGGATATAGTCTCACCCGTATCTTTGATCTCGTTCAGCAGTTCAATCTTAAATCTCTCATCGTGTGCAGCAAAAAGCTCCAGAGCATCAGAGTACGATAATTCTTTTCTTTCAAAAGGGATGTTCTTTTTTATAAGTCTTTTCATCCTGGACCGTATGGCCGACAGGTCTTTGTCTCCTTTGAAACCGGGAATTTCCATATCGTAGTAAAAACCGTTTTCAATTGCAGGGCCAATACCGAATTTAGAGTCCGGATACAACTCTAAAACTGCTGCAGCCATAAGATGTGCAGTACTGTGTCTGATCATCTGGATAGATTCATCATCCTCGGTTGTTATAATCCTGATACTACCGTGATGAAGAACAGGGCTCGCGAGGTCAAAGAGATCTCCATCAAGCTCAAAAGCAATGGCTTTTCTGGCAAGCCCCTTTGAAATAGAAACAGCAACATCACGGCCGGTAGCCCCTTTGTCTACTTCCCTTGAGCTGTTGTCAGGGAACACTATACGGACATTGTTACTCAATTTATATCTCCATGATCTTACTAATCAAAACAGTATGGTGGGCGATACTGGAATCGAACCAGTGACCTCCTGCACGTCAAGCAGGCACTCTAGCCAACTGAGCTAATCGCCCCACAAAAATTACCGGATATGTATTCACACACCGCGGGCGATAATATCCAATCCGGTGTTTGTATGTCAAGTCTGTGGACAAGTATTGACTTGGAAGCCAAACGCTGTTATTAGATGCGTGCAGAAATGATTCTGCATTTTGTTGAATAACGCCCGAAAGGGCAGGCATATTTAAACAGACAGGGGATTTGTTATGAAAGTTTTGTTAGTACTTTTGTCCGTTGTTGCAATTTCATTTGCTTCCGGAACACTTAGCGGAACGCCAAGTGGAACCGCAACTTACACACTTCCAGGAACCGATGATCAGCTTGACAGTTACACCTATAATGCTGCAGAGCAGATGAACAACATTGGTGCATCTTTCGATGATTACGCAGTTTGCGATGACTACAATGGTATGCATGCCTATCTTGAAACTTACACCATGTGGGGCGTAACAACAGGTACAGCTCCAACTGCACTTGAAGTTATGATCATTCCTGATGACTCCGGTGTTCCTTCCGCTTCAGGTCCTTCCAGTCAGGTATCTTATCCTGCAACAGTTACTGACACTGGCATGATGTACGGAAGTTATACAATCTGGCTTGCAGTCATTGACCTTTCCGCCGCTCCTGTAGTAATCGACACACCTGTATGGATCGGTCCACATCGTGCCGACGGTGGTAACTGGTATCCAATCGGTGGTACCACTGTTTCCGGTAGCGAAGGTTACAGAACAGTGGCAGCGGGATGGACATGGACACCATTCAGCGATACTCTTGTAGCCGGAGACCTCTTCAAGATTCTCGAAGGAACACCTTACTCTGCTCTTGAGAGAAACACATGGGCTGGAATTAAGAACATGTTCTAAATCGTTTATTCGATTTAAGGGAGGAGCAATTTGCTCCTCCCTTTTTTTGTACAATGCTAAAATATTATTCCCGCATTGACATGGCTGACCGCCTGTTTCATCCTCGAATTGAGAAAGGAGGGTTGTTATGAAACTATATTTTGTTCTTGCTGTTGCAGCAATTTCTTTTGCCTCCAGCACTTTTTCCGGCGAAGTCAGCGGATCCGCAACTTACATACTCCCTGAAACAGACGACATACATGATTCTTACGCATTTACTGAAGATGAATGCCTGGAGACCTGTCCGGGATCCTTCTCTGACTACGCAACCTGTGATGATTTCTCTCTCGGTGGATCAACAGTAATCTACGGCTATACCCACTGGGGAGTTACAACAGGGGCGTGCCCTGTCAGCCTTGAGCTCCTTGTGATGCTCGACTCTTCAGGAACTCCCGCAGGAGCTCCCGTAAGCCAGGAAACTTACCAGTGCGACATCACAAACACAGGGTTCACTTTCGCTTCTTATCCGATATACATGATTGAAATGGATCTTGGAAATCTGGACATTGCCGCTTCGACCTGGATCGGTGCCCGGAGGAATGACGGCGGCTCCTGGTACCCGATGTGCGGTTCAACCGTGAGTGGATCAGAAGCATACAGAACCACCGCAGCAGGCTGGGACTGGGAACCTCTGAGCGAAACTATTGAATCTGGTGATATCTTCAGAATAATCGAAGGTTTTCCTGTCCCGTCAATAGGCAGAACAACCTGGGCCGGAATAAAAAGCGGATTCTAATTCTGAACTGAATGTGTAATTGGGAGGGGCGCAACTGCCCCTCCCTTTTTTGTGCTATTCAGCGGTAATTGTTGTTCCAGCTTCGCCCCTGAGGGCTTTAACAAGGTTACCGGGTGAGGAGATAACAACTCTGGAACCACCGTGTTCAAGAAAGCCCAGCGCCGCCCTGATCTTCGGCTTCATGGAACCCTCTGCGAACTGATCCTGATCCATGTACTTCTTCATCTCTTTCGCTGTTGCTGAGCGAAGAGCTTTCTGATCAGCCTCGCCGAAGTTGATGTATACCTCGGGTACTCCAGTTGAGATAACAAAAGTAGGCGCATCAAGCCTGGAAGCAAGAAGGGCGCTGGCATGATCTTTGTCGATCACTGCAGCAACACCTCTGATCTTTTTGCCTTCCCTGACAACTGGCACTCCACCACCGCCTGCGCATATCACTATCTGCCCGGCTTCAACAAGTGTATTGATCGTAGTGAGTTCCACAATCTTTTTTGGAATGGGGGAAGGTACCACTCTCCGCCAGCCGCGACCGGCATCCTCTTTCATTATCCACCCCTTTGACTTCATTCTGTCTCCGGCCTCTTCTTCGGTGTAAAAGGGACCAACCGGCTTGGTGGGGTTCTTAAACCCTGGGTCATCCGCCCTTACCTCCACCTGGGTAATAAGACTTGAAATAGGAATATCCTTACCTGATTCTTCAAGAACATCACCCAGTACCTGCTGGAGCAGATAACCGATAATTCCCTGGGTTGCTGCAACATTCGCATCCATTCCGTCACGGGGAATGATGTGATCAGCCAGCGCATTTCTTATAAGCTCATAGCCCACCTGGGGTCCATTACCGTGGGTAACAACAAGACTGCCGAATATGTCTGCAATAGCAGCAAGCTCTTCACAAACAGTGCGGGCAACCTGGTGTGTTTCTCTGTTCCCTCTGCCGGAACCGGGATTGATCAGAGAGTTTCCTCCGATAGCAACAACTATCCTGCCGGTGTTCTTCATTTCTCTAATTCCTTTGTGGGTACCTCCAGCCGCTTAGCTCCTTTAAAAAGGAAAAACACGGCGATGCCCCCGATACAGATGGCAATATCAGCTACATTAAAGGTGGGCCATCTCCACGCTGTTAATCCAACATCTATGAAATCAGTAACTTTCCCCATTGCTATTCTGTCAACAAGATTTCCAACAGCTCCTCCCAGAATTATTCCAAGCCAGAGCAATTGCTTCCTGCTGGTAACTTTCATCATGTATCTAACCAGAAAGACACAAGCCAAAGCTGTAAATACAGACAGAAAGACTGGTCCTCCCCATCCAAGGCTGAATGCAGCACCGTAGTTATACCGGAGAACAATCCTTAACAGATTACCTAGAACCTCCTGAGGATTTCCTTCCATGAGTTCGTACCTGGCTGCATATTTTGTTGCCTGATCCAGCAGCAGAACAATTGCTGCCGCGGTAAATGCCAGCGGTTTACTTTTCAATTGTTTCCAGAACCTTTCCACACCTGTGACAGACATCATCCGCATAAGAATGTGTTCCCACCTCAGGTATGATCTTCCAGCATCTTTGACACTTTCTACCTTCAGCCTTCACTGTTTTCACTTCAAGAGACTCTCCAGCAGCAATAAACGCCTTTGATACTATAAGAAAATCAGACCAGTCCTCACCATGGGCGCTTTCACGCATTTCCTCTGGGAGGGTCAGGTAAACATGGGCATCCAGACCGCCGCCAATTGTTCCTTCAGCACGCTGCTCTTCAAGGTGCTTGAGCACAGCCTTTCTTACATCAAGGTAGGCTGACCAGGAAGACAACTCCAGCTCCTCTTCTGGAGTCAAGGCATAATCCTGAGTAAAAAGTTCCAGATGAATGCTCTCTGATCTTTTAAGATTCTCCGGAACATGATCCCAGATATCTTCCGCTGTAAATGGAATAAGTGGTGCAAGCAATCGCGTGAGTTCAACTGTAAGCCATCCCAGAATCTCCACTGTTGTTTTTCTTGCAGAGCTCTGTACAGAATCGCAGTACAATCTGTCTTTCCTTGCATCCAGATACAGTCCGGAAAGCTCAATCACCATGAAATTCCTAAGCTCTCTGTAAACCCGGTGGAACTGGAATTTCCGATACTCTTCCAGACAGAAAGTCATGAGTTTTCTAAACCTGAGCCATATGTACCTGTCGAGACCGATCAAAAATGACGGGTCAGGCATTACTCCAGTGCAATCTCCCAGATTTCCCAGCATGAATCTTATTGTATTTCTGATCTTTCTGTAAGCTTCTCTGGAATCTGCAAGCTGACTTAGATCGGCTCTGAAATCTGATGTGTAATCAATGCCTGCAAACCACAATCGAAGGATATCAGCACCGTTCGCATTGATAACTTTGGAAGGAGCGATCACATTGCCAAGCGACTTTGACATTTTCTTACCCTTTTTGTCCTGAATAAGACCATGGGTAATGATGTTGTCTGCAGGGCGGGACAATTCAAGAGCATTGGAAGTTATCAAACTAACTCCGAACCAGCCTCTGTGCTGATCTGTAGCCTCAATGTATACAGAAGCAGGTCTGGACAGGCCATATTCTTCTGTAAGTACATTGTAATGACTCAGCGAACTGTCAAACCACACATCAAGTATGTCATCAACTCTGTTCAAGTTCCTGCTGCCGCAGTAAGGACAGATGGCTTCTTTTCCATCCAGTGCAAAGATCTCATCAACAGTCATAGAGAACCAGAAATCAGCGCTTTCTTCAAGCACCTTCTCTGCAACTTTTCCTATGAGATCAGCATCAAGTACTGCTTCTCCGCAGTCGGGACAGGTAAACACAGGAAGAGCAACACCCCATGAACGCTGCCTGGAAAGACACCAGTCAGGTCGAACAGACATCATGTTCTTCATTCTGTCGTATCCCCACGTTGGATGCCAGTTGATCTGGTCAACCATATTCAGAACCCTGTTTTTAAGATCTTTGTGCGAAAGATTCAGGAAGAACTGCTCTGTCGCCCGGAAGATCAATGGCTGCTTACAACGCCAGCAGTGGGGATAGCTGTGCTTAATCTTCCTGGAAGCTATCATTCTTCCAGATACGGTAAGATCCTCAACTATCACAGGGTTAGCTTTAAAAACATGAAGCCCCTGGTACCTGCCCCCGTCCTGGGTAAAAACACCTTCCGGACCAACTGGACAGAAAGTTTCGATTCCATATGTCTGACAGACCATAAAGTCATCGGCGCCGTGCCCGGGAGCGGTATGAACGCATCCGGTTCCCTCATCCATGGTAACATGATCTGCAATGATCACCAGCGAGGTTCTTTCTGGATCAACAGGGTGCTCCAGCAAAAGATTCTCCAGATCTCTTCCCTTGAAAACAAGACCTGATCTAACACTTCCGTGAATACCTGCATCATCTATGAATGGCTGCGCTCTTCTCTCTGCAACAAGAAAACTGCGATCGTCTGTGTCAATAACCACGTAGCTCTCAGCTGGATTCAAAGCAACTGCCATGTTTGCAGGCAGTGTCCAGGGAGTAGTTGTCCAGATGACAATTTCAACATCTTCCGGAACGCCGGCAGCTTCCCAGTTCGATATACCGGACTGTTTAAATGCCACATAGACTGAGGGTGATGTGTGATCTGCATACTCAACCTCTGCATCTGCAAGAGCTGTGGTGCAGGATGTACACCAGTGGATAGGGCGAAGCCCCTGATAAATGTAACCCTTTTCCACCATTTTGCCGAAAGCCCTGACGATTCCCGCCTCGTATGTCTTCTTCATGGTAAGGTAGGGCTTATCCCATCGTGCCAAAACGCCAAGTCTTTTAAACTCTTCCCTC
The DNA here is from genome assembly GCA_029934845.1 of Candidatus Sabulitectum sp. Classification (GTDB taxonomy): domain Bacteria; phylum Fermentibacterota; class Fermentibacteria; order Fermentibacterales; family JCC-6; genus Sabulitectum. Next base: position 7,091 of record JAOZLN010000026.1, on the reverse strand, counting down.
TGAACATCCACAAAGCCTGCTGCATACTCACGGCATCTTTTCCTGATCTCCGTTAAAGACAATGATGCTCTCTGGTCACCGGCATCTGTCATCACCTTGTGCTCAATTGGCATTCCGTGACAGTCCCAGCCGGGTACATAAGGAGAATAATAACCCAGCATGGTGTGACTCTTGACTATAAAATCCTTCAATATCTTGTTAAGTGCCGTTCCCAGATGAACATTGCCGTTGGCATAGGGAGGTCCATCATGAAGAATGAATGGCTCTGAGTCTCTTCTTGCTTCACTGATCTGCCCCTCAAGATCCATCTTCTTCCACCTGTCAAGAAGCTCCGGCTCTCTCTTGATCAATCCGCCCTTCATGGAGAAGCTTGTTCCTGGAAGCTTTATGGTTTCTTTGTAGTTCACTACTCCTCACCTCCTTCAACTTCCTGAATCAATCGGTTCAGGAAGGAATAATCGTTGTTAAATTTACCGCCTGGCTCCCTGCAATTCAACAGGAAAATAACTGAGGCACCTCCGTGAGCGGCTGCTACAGCCAGCTGTATTCCATGGGATACAATTGCATCACAGGAAAATGCATCCAGTTCCGCTCCGGTACTCAACCTGATATCCGGTACCCGTAAAACAAGACCGGATCGCGCAACTTCCCCTTCGATCTCCGGGACAATGTACATCCCTCTAAGATTCGGGAACCTGGGACCCACCGGGTGGTTGGGTCCTGCAAGAGAACCGGTACCAAAAAGAGCCAGGTGATCTCTGGCAAAGAGCCAGCCGGCAGAATCAGAAAGAGCATCGGCACCAATAAGAAAAATTTTCTCACCCTGGCCCAGTGCATCCCTGACACGATCAACTGAGTATTCTTCAGAAACAGAAATACCGCCACCGGGCGAGACAATGTCTCCCCAGTTAGTGGGCAGAGAAATATACATCATTCACCTTTCATTCAATCAAGTGAGGGGTAATTATGCACAAGGGGAATTGCATCTGCAAGACTATCGGGAAATTCATGTTTAATCTTTTGCAGCATATGCAGATATGAATGAAAATATAATCCGTGGGAAAGCCCTTTTGAAAGAAGCTGCGCCGCAGCGGTCATACTCTGCCTGCTTCCGGTGAGCAGCCAGTGGTAATACATCTGCTCACCTTTCTGGGTATCGTCAGGATTACCACCGTATTCAATAGACAAAAGTTCAACGGGATCGTATTGCCGGAGAAAACACTTTGCAACAGCCAGCTTCATCTCTGACAGGTAAGAATTCAGTTGCGTTTCTGCTGATCTGGAAACAGCCAGCCCTTCGGTTAGAACATCTGCCGATTCTCTGTATCTTTTCAGTAAAAGCAGCATGGAACCAGTGCTGACCAGAAGCATCGAAAGTCTTCTCTTTTTTCCGGATTCTCTTGCAAGCCGCTCTGATTGATTGATAAGCGAGAAAGCGCTTTCCACATCGCCTTTCATGAATGCGATCTGTGAAGATATGTAGAAGATAGATTCTTGAACCTGCACAACATTTCCCAGAGCTGCGAATTCAATCATTGTTTCAAGACAGTCTTCAGCAGAATCTATATTACTCAGGTGAATAAAAATACGAGCCATGTTGCCGTAAGCCACGCAGGCCCGGGACAAATTCCCTGAAGAGACAGAGATGCGAACCTGACGCATGAAAGTACGAAGAGAATCACTGGTGCGGAAAAGTTTTCGCTGGGCAACACCTATGTTGTTTAAGATAATTATTCTCGTCCCGCGCGTTTCAGGTGTATCATCAAGGGTTGCAAGCGCTGAAGAATAGATATTCAGAGCTTTAAGGTACTCACCGCCCAGAAGCAGAGAGTTTGCATAAAGATTGTATGCCGAAACCAGCTTCCTTCTGTTACCTGAAAGAAGTGTCAATTCAAGCAATCTGCTTAGATTTGAATTCACTTTATCCTTCTGCCCAAGACGATTCCACACTTTCAAAGAAGTAAAGAGCGCTCTTCTTTCCAGCCATTCAGCCCCAAGTGATCCGGCTTCCCGAACGGCGACTGCCATTGTATTAAGGGAATTCTCCATCATTTCCCGTTTGTACAACTGCTCTCCAAGTTCCACAAGGCAAACCACAGAACGCAATGGATCCCCAACCGCACAGTTAAGAAGTATTCTTTCAGCCCTGTGAAAAAAGCCCTTTTTCTGCTGGCTTCGGGATTGAAGAACTTCGGATACAATACCTGGAATGCCTGTTTCCTTCTGTTCTGCAGGCCACTCATTCAGCAATTCTCCATTTGATGTGATGCACAATCCCAGCAACACTTCTATTTCATAGCTGGAAGAATGCTGAATGGTTCGCAGAATATCTGCGGCCTCGGGATAAAATTCTCCACGGTAAAGACTTAGCGCAGCCTGCAACAGAAAATAATCAGATCTGCTCCGAGAAAATAGTGCTGCTCTCCGGTACATATCTGCCTTGATAAGATCCACATCAGCGAATCTGGCAGCATTTTCATACGATTCAACTGCGAAAGAATAAAGGCCTGCTCTAACCTGAAGATCTCCTGCTGTCTGGTATGAGCGTCTATTCCTGCCCCTGAATGACAGCACAACATCAGCAGCCCTTTGCAGCATTCTATCTTTTTCTTCCGGAAGCATATCTTTCAGAAGATGTTCACGAACGATTGCACTTACAAAATACCCTGCAAGGTGCCCCTTCCAGAGATTGATGCTTCTTCCTGTGGCAAAAACCGTCTTCGCCTGTACCCCTGACAAAATTGATACTTCCTCCGGGCTGAACTGCATACCGTAAAGTGCCGCTGATAGGGCAAACAGAGCAAGCTCAGGGTTTTTCTGAAGAAAAGAGTCGAATGCCACCAGGATGTTGTCACTGGCTTCTCCCGTATATTTATGAATTCCCGTATAAAGCCTTACAAGACCTTCATCTCCACCGGTAGCAACCATAAGCTGTTCCAGTGCGACCTGTGCACCTGATAAAGCCAGATAGTTCTGTATAGAATCTGCAGACATCATGCCTGCTTCAATTACACAGTCAGCCCCGGCATGACTTTTGCAGTCCTTCCGAAAAACTATGTAAGGAGGCATACTGGTAGACAAACTGTCAGGAGGCCCCCAATCCTGTTCCTGGTAGTTTAAGAAACAGATCACAGTTGGAAGCGACAAGGCGAAGGAAGAATACACTTTTGACAGAATTGATTTCCCGGGAGGAACTGCTGCAATGTTCAGAAGAAATCTCTCTACATCGTTTTTTATGCCATGGAGACCTGCGACCACCTCAAGGCCTTCTGCTTCCGAGCAGAGCGAGATCTCTGTTGCATGGGATCGCCATCCTGTTTCAAAAGCAGTTTCTTTCAATGGAAGACTGTCTCCAACAAAATACGAGTACAGACTTTCCCTAAGGGTATTTTCATCTGTACAATCCACAACCAGGATCCTGAGATCTTCCAGAACAGAGTTGAGGATACCGGTGAACGCCACTGCATTATGCATGTTCCTGACCAGTATTCGCTTTCTGCCGTTCTCGGATAGCTCGGAACGGATGGATTCGGCCAGAGCCAATTCAAGCATTGTACCAGAGGGGAATTCGAGAAGGAGATATCACTTTAAGAGTTTTTCTTCTGGCTGTATTTCCCGACTTGATCACAACCTTATCACCCCGAACGCCGAATTGTTCAGAGATCCATTTAACAAGCTCTGCGTTTGCCCTGCCGTTAACAGGTCTTGCCTTCAGGTTTATCTTGTTGTACCCATCGTCCAGCCGCGAGCAGAACTCTGTTCTGCTTCTGCCGGGAGTCACTTTTACTTTCAGATAAACAGCTGACTTCACTGATCTTTAAAAGGTTTTGCTTCATCAATAAGCATCACCGGAATATCGTCTTTCACGGAAAAAACCAGTGCACATGCATGACAGATCAAGCTTTCTTTTCCTTCTGTTCTGTACTCAAGCTCTCCTTTGCACCCGGGGCATACAAGGATTTCAAGTAATCTCGGATCGACCATTTTTTTCCCTTCAGATCACGAACTCACCGTTCCTGATTATCATTACTTCAGCACCATTTTCAGTAATACCGGTTACGTCAACCTCTTCGCTGCCAATCATGAAATCTGTATGAACAAGAGACTGGTTGCATCTGCAGTTCTGCAAAGCCTGGTCATCCATGGTTGTTCCATTAACAATACAATCGGTGTAACCATTCCCCAATGCAATGTGACATGAGGCATTCTCATCGAAAAGAATATTGTGAAAGATCTTTCCAGATCTGTAGATCGGGGAATCTACACCTACAAGAGCAACTTCACCAAGCATGGATGCTCCATCATCTGTACTCAGATACTGCTTAAGAACATCGGCATTGGTGTCTGCCCCGGACTGAACAACTCTTCCGGCTTCAAATATGAACCATGCGCCGCTAACCTGAGCTCCGTAGACGGTAACAGGTCTGGTACATTTGACCTTGCCTTCTGTGGCAGTCTTGTCCGGAGTACTGAACACTTCTTCCGTGGGAATATTCGGGAAGAACACAGTTCCATCAGAGGAAACACCACTTCCTCCATTGAATCGTCTGTCTGGAAGCATGCCAACTGTAAGATCAGTACCGGGGCCGGTAAATCGGATCTTCGGGAACTTGCGGGAGTTAAGGAATGCAGCTCTTTTCTTCAGCAGGGCATCATGCTCGAGCCATGCAGCCACAGGATCTTCCCTGTCCAGCCTTAGAATAGGAATAAGTATGTCCCATATTCTCTTTTCCCAGTCTTCATGGCTGCCCAGTACTTTGGCAGACCATTCTTCTGTGGGAGCAAGACAGACATTCCATGGCAGTTTGTTGGAAGATACTGCGGAAAGAAAACCTTTTCTTGCCAGGGAAGAAGCTTTGATGGCTCTACCCAGTTTCACAGAATCGACACCCTCCATAAGATCAGGTTCGGCAGGCCCGCGAATGGCAAGAGAACGCCAGCCCTCTTTTACAATAGAATCAAACATGGGAGTTCTATTCTCCGGGATGTAATCCAGAAAATCGTCCTGGATCACAGAATCAATTCTGATGCGGTCAAATGCCGGGTCCTCAAGAGAAACATTAACAAATTTTGCACCAAGCTTGTAAGCAGTTTCAGCCATGAACCTGGCCAGGTCAAGGTGAACCGGCTCACTTCTTAACCAGAGAACATCACCTTTTTTAATTTTTAAAGCACCCATAAGAATAACTTCAGAGTATGCTTTCATTAAATCTCTATTCATCACAGTCTCCTTAAATAAGTCCCAGGAAATCAATTACCAGCGAACGGTAATGAGAGCCTCCTGTTTCAAGAACATCATTGAACCGAAGGCCTATTCTTACCTGACCGAAACTCTCCCAGTAGGTTTCAACATCCACAAACCCACCAGTCTTTTCAAACCGGTACTCTGCGTCTCCATTTGTTCCAAGATCCCAGTCTGCTGCAACTCCAAATCCTCCTGGAAAGGATTTATCAACGCCGAGCCAGCTTCCAATATGATCGGTATCATCTGCGTTAAGATTCACCCCGAAATGAAAACCCATGTCACCGCCCCACCCTGCATAATTCTTGCTGAATACCAGATATACATCTCTTGCCGGCTTTAAATACTGCGCACCTGACCTTGAATGCTCGGCCTCATTGTCGTACCCGACGGCAATAGCAGGGAAGGTTCTTTTCTCATCGAAAACTCTGAATCTTGCTTTAAGATAAACCTCTTCAAACCAGTCCGGGTCACCCATTCCATTTATGTTCCAGCCACCATATCCCAGCCCGGCCATAAATCTGGGCAGAATACCGGCAGTAACCGAGAATTCAAGACCGCTTACAGGAAAAGTGCTGATTGCCACATTGAATGTTCTCGGGGCGATAACTCCTGCAGTGGGCTCTCCGGCCACTCGCATAAGTTCTCCGGAAAAACCCTGCGTTGTCATAAGGAGAACAATAGCTGTTTGCAAGAAAAACTTCATCTGAACCTCCCGTTGCCCCGGCAGAGAGACACTGTTGAGTTATCAGGAAGAATGCTTCTTAGCCCTGCCAGAACATCATTATCCGGCTTAACCGTAAGCGATCTGGAAATGGCATTCACTATTCTTCCTGACGGAAATTTAACCTTCATAAAAACCTTGCCGCTGCCCGGATTCTTTTTCATGAATTCCGCGGCCTCACCCAGTACAGACGTATCACATTCAAAACCGTCGACCTCAATAAATACACCTGCACTCATCAGCAGACGGCTGTCATGAAGAGGAATAACACGATCGACCAGCATCTTGTCAGCCCTGTCTCCTTTGCCCTCTGTCACCTCTCCTTCAAAAATAAGCAGTGCACCCGACTGAACAATATCATCATATTTTTCAAGTACATCAGAGAAGATGATGACTTCTGCAGACCCCTTTTTTCCTGCAATGGTCACAAAAGCCATTACTCCTTTACGGGTATTTATTTTTCTGATCTCTGCAATGGCTCCGGCAACAGCAAGAAAACCAATTGGAGCAGAATCAACCTGATCAACAAATAAAGTAGTAAATCCCTTTACTTCTTCTTTATAGATATCAAGAGGATGTCCGGAAAAATAGAAGCCCAGCATCTCTCTTTCTTTTTCCAGCTTATCTTTAAGCGGTATCTCGTCACAAGATGCAAGAGCAGGGGCAACCGGTTCATTTCCATCCACGCCAAACAAAGACATCTGTCCGGAGTCACGGTGCTTTCTTGCTGCAGAAGCGTACTCAAGAGCCTGTTCCATTACTTTCAGCTGCTGGGCTCTGTTTCCTTCCAGGCAGTCGGTAGCTCCTGCAAGGATCAGGGCTTCAAGCGTTCTTTTGTTCAGCCCTGAAGACTTATCCAGAAAAGAAACGGAAGCACACAGATCAAAAATGGTTTTGAATGGTCCCGACTCATTCCTGGCTTGAACAATTTCTTCAGCAGGAACAACTCCAACATTCTTAATTGCTGCAAGGGAATAGACTATCTCACCTGGTGTGGAAGCCACAAACATGGCCATTCCGTGGTTTACAGATGGTCCTGCAACAGTAACACCAAGCCTGATTGCCTCTTTAACAAGAGACCTGAGTTTAGAGACAGTTCCAATCTCGCTGGTAAGGGATGCAGCC
>JAOZLN010000209.1 GCA_029934845.1 Candidatus Sabulitectum sp. | reverse complement strand
TTTATGACGATGCTGCATTCTCGGTCACGCTCCAGGAATCTCTTCACTCTCAAGCAGCATACTGATATGTTTGATACCGCCTGGTTGCGAGAGTCACTGTTTGATTAAGTGTTGTTTTTTCATGTAGAGAAGATAAGACCTCCTGTTATGTTGAGCTTAACATATCAGGAGGTCTGAGGATAAGAAAACAGATAGGTTTTGTCCGCCCCTGTATTGGGGAACAGGGCAGTCCTAGTATGCCCGGGCAATTATTGCTGTAGTGGAAGTTTCCCTTCCAGTGAGGAAGCAGATTCCAGTACCAGGTCTCTGAACAAGAGGCAGGCACCTCACTGTGGCTTTTGTTTCCTCCTGTATCCTTGTCTCGTCTTCACTGGTTCCATCCCACCAGACTTTGTAAAAACCGGGCTGCTCCGGGAGCAGCTTCTTGAATTCGTCGTAGGTTTCCACTTCAAAGGTGTGATTGTTTCTGAACTCAACAGCAGCAGCAAGCATTTCATCCTGCATGTTCTCAAGAATGCTTTTTACTGCTTCTGCAATACCGTTCATTGGTATGGTAAATTTATTTTCTCTGCCTGGTTTGTTTCTCTGACCAGCCATTACATGCCCTTCGGCCAGATCACGAGGGCCTATCTCCAGACGCAGAGGCACTCCGCGAACTTCCCAGTGGTTGAACTTGAAGCCAGGGCTTATTCCATCTCTGTCATCAAGCAATGCTCTGATCCCCAGTTCCTTCATCTCGTTAACAATTCTGTTAGCTGCTTCAAGAACTGCTATCTTCTCGTCATCTTTTCTGGCTATGGGAATAACAACAGCCTGAACCGGAGCCAGTTTTGGCGGAAGTTTCAGCCCGTGTTCATCGCCATGAACCATGATAACAGCACCAACAAGCCTTGTTGTAACACCCCAGCTGGTCTGATGTACGAGTTTTCTCTTGTTATCGGTGTCCAGATAGAGAGTATCAAAAGCCTTTGCAAAATTTGTTCCCAGATAGTGGCTTGTTCCACCCTGTAAAGCCCATCCATTACCCATCATGGATTCAATGGTGTAGGTGTCTACAGCACCGGCGAATTTTTCCTTATCAGTTTTTTTACCGGGTATAACAGGAATAGCGGCCACATCATGCATAAAGTCAGTGTATACCTCCAGCATACGCATGGTTTCTTCCCGGGCATCCTGTTCCGTAGCATGAGCGGTATGCCCTTCCTGCCACAGGAACTCTGTTGTTCTTAGGAATGGCCTTGGGCGAAGCTCCCACCTGACCACATTTGCCCACTGATTAAGAAGCATTGGAAGGTCGCGGTAGCTGTTTATCCACTTGCTGAACATGTGATTTATTATGGTCTCAGATGTGGGCCGAACAACCAGGGGTTCTTCCAGCTTTTTACCACCGGCATGTGTTACAATGGCCAGCTCCGGGCTGAACCCTTCAACATGCTCAGCCTCCTTTTTCAGAAAGCTCTCAGGTATGAGCAGAGGAAAGTATGCGTTGCTGTGACCTGTATCTTTAAAGCGACGATCAAGATCGTCCTTCATTATTTCCCATATAGAGTATCCGTAGGGGCGTATAACCATGCAGCCACGGACTGGAGCTGAATCAGACAGCTCAGCTTCTCTAATGACATCCAGATACCATCTGGAGAAGTCCTTCTTTGGACTTGTTATATTTTTAGCCATAGCAAACCTTTCATTATCGCAAATAGAATCAAATAAAGACCTGAGTTATTTGAGCCTGCTGCCTATGGGGTTTGACGCGAGGCTCAGCAACCGGTAATATAATCAGTGTTGGGGGACCAGAGATCTGAGAGTGGTAAATTACCCATGAAGGCAGCACCTGTCTGCTTCGGAGGCGCCCTCCTGTCAGGAGGGAAGACTCACAGACCCAGGCAGCTGTGTTAAGTCCTTTAACCCTGTTGTAAGAGCATTCCTCAGGGTTTGGTCCCCTTTATCCCAATCAACACGCTTACAGTCAGATTCCGTTATCTTTCCGCTGTACTTATACGATTAAGGTGGATTGAAATGTCAGGTAAAAGAATTACTGTAAAGACTATAGCTGCAATGAAAAAGCGTGGTGAGAAAATAGTTGCTCTTACTGCTTATGATTTTCATACCGCCCGTATGGAAGAAATGGCAGGGGTTCACATTATTCTTGTAGGAGACTCTTTTCAGATGGCGGTTTTAGGGGAAGATACCACTCTTGGTGCCAGCATGGATGTTCTAACGGCTCACTGCAAAGCAGTAAGAAAAGGAGCACCTGACGCCCTGGTTGTGGGAGATATGCCATTCGGCAGTTATCAGCCTTCAGATGAAGTTGCCGTTAAGAATGCTGTGCGCTTCATAGCGGAAGCAGGGGCAGATGCAGTGAAGCTTGAAGGTGGTAATGCCTCCGCTGTCAGCAGGATAAAAGCTATAGTGAATGCAGGAATTCCTGTTATGGGGCATCTGGGGCTGCTGCCTCAATCTATTAAAAGCGAGGGAAGTTACCGTGTTGTAAGAGCCGATTCGGAACAGATGCTTCTAGAGCAGATAAAAGCACTGGAGAGTGCCGGTGCTTTTTCAGCAGTTCTGGAGATGATAGAGGAAGAGGTTGCAACACGAATCTCGGAAGCATCCGGTATTGCTACAATTGGAATCGGAGCCGGCAGATATACTCACGGTCAGATACTTGTAGTGAACGATATGCTGGGAATGAACGACGAATTTAATCCAAGGTTCTTAAAGAAGTATGCTGATCTTCACCGCGTGATGAAGGAAGCGCTTGATAGTTATGTAAGTGATGTAACCGGGGGAGCTTTCCCCGGAGAAGAAAACGTATTCAAGGGAAGGGGAAAAAACCGGTGAAAATCCTTGTGATCGGCAGTGGGGGTCGTGAGCATGCCCTTGCGTGGGCATTGTACAACGGTGGAGCAAACACAGTTATTGTTAACCCGGGAAATCCCGGAACCGCTGTGTTTGCTGAAAACATCACCGGTGATCCGGTAGAGATCGCTGTAAAGGAATCTGTTGATCTGGTCGTGGTTGGCCCGGAAACTCCACTTGTTGAAGGCATTGCCGGGCTTCTTGCACAGAAGGAAGTTCCCTGTTTTGGACCATCTGCGGAATGTGCCCGTCTAGAGGGCAGCAAATGGTTTGCAAAAAAGGTTATGGCAGCGGCAAAAGTGCCTACTGCTACCGGTAAAATGTTTACAAATCTTGTTTCTGCAATCGATTACCTTGGTCAATATCCCGACAAATTTGTTATAAAAGCTGACGGACTTGCTGCAGGAAAGGGAGTTTTCCTTCCAGATACTAAAAAAGAATCTGATGCCATAATCGAGGATCTTTTTAAGGGAAGCCTTGGTAAGGCGGGTACATCGGTTGTAATAGAGCAGCGGCTTTCCGGTCGGGAGGTCAGTGTTCTGGCTGTATGTAACGGAACGGATGCTGTGATCCTTCCTCCCAGCAGAGATCATAAACGGGTTTACGACGGGGATATGGGTCCCAACACTGGTGGTATGGGGGCAATCTGTCCTCCACCGGATGTTCCCTTCGATTTCGGAGAAGATGTGCGAGAAAGGGTTATTCTGCCTGTCTTAAAGGTGTTGAAGGAACAGGGACTGGAATTCAGAGGCGTTCTTTACGCCGGTATAATGATAACTGAACACGGATACTTTGTTCTAGAGTTCAATGTGCGGTTTGGAGACCCGGAGACTCAGGCAGTTCTTCCCATGATCGAAAGTGATCTTGCTGCACTGTTCCTGGCTGCAGCCAGGGGTGAGGAACTTCCACCACTCAGAATAAAAGAAGGGGCCTCTGCCTGTATCATACTGGCATCAGGCGGGTATCCCGGCAGTTACACAAAAGGACATGATATTACCGGAACTGAAACAGTGAATTCTCTTGTCTTTCATGCGGGAACAGCAGTTGTGGATGATACTCTTGTTACCTCCGGTGGAAGAGTTCTTGGGGTTACAGCTCTGGGTGAAGATATAGAGGAGGCTCTGGAAAAGGCTTACGAAGACGCGGGTAAAATTGAATTTGAAGGCAGACACATGCGACGCGACATTGGAAGGACAGTATGAAACCTCTTGTAGGAATATTAATGGGCAGCGAGAGTGACCGGGACACAATGAACAAAACCGGGGACATTCTCAAGAGTCTTGATATCGCGTACGAAGTAAATGTTATGAGCGCTCACCGTAATCCGGTAAAGGTCAGGGAATACACTCAGACAGCTGCCGACAGAGGGCTGAAAGTTATTATCGCCGGTGCTGGTCTGGCAGCTCATCTTGCTGGGGCTATTGCTGCGAATACACTTCTGCCTGTGATCGGCGTTCCAATAGAAGGTGGGCCTCTCAGAGGGTTTGATGCCCTTCTTTCCACTGTAATGATGCCAAAGGGTGTTCCAGTGGCAACAGTTGCCATCGGCAGCCACGGAGCCAGGAATGCTGCATACCTCGCAGCGCAGATCATCGCACTTAACGATGAAAAGATACTCACAGCTCTTAAGGCAGCCCGTGGCTGGTAGAGTTCTCAGGATAAATTCAGAATTGCCGGAGGAGGAGACCGTAAAAGCGGTCTCCTCTGTTTTAAAAGAGGGAGGCACTGCAATCTATCCCTCTGACACTGTTTACGGCATAATCGCAGACAGTCACAACAGAGCTGCCTGCGAAACAGTTGCCAGGATCAAAGGCTACTCGTCTGTAAGACCGTTCATTGTGCTCATCCCGGATATCTTTTCAGCATTAACAATGACGGCAGAAGCAGATGCAGAAAAACTGATGCGCAAACACTGGCCCGGTCCGGTCACTCTGGTGTTTAAAGCATGCACCTCCGT
>JAOZLN010000208.1 GCA_029934845.1 Candidatus Sabulitectum sp. | reverse complement strand
TGTCCATGGTAAGATAGAATGTGCCGTCGGGAGCAGCAGTGTAATGCATCATTTCAATCTCGGTGTACAATTCGGGGGCTGGCCATTCCCACTCTCTTCTGTTGAACACCACAGAGGGAGTTGAATTTTCGTCAAACCTTACAAAATTCACTGCAAAAAGAATCAGGTCTTCGCTCATCTGCAGATCAAGAATGGCACCTTCAATTGAAGTTGAATCAACTGGAAACATACGGTGTGGCACATACCTGTCTGTGGTGAAGTAACTGCCCAGGTAATCTCCTGCAGTGTTGAATTCCATAACTTCCCGCTTGCCCTCGTCCGCTACAAGGATTTTTCCATCAGGCAGGCAGCAGAGTGATTGAGGAAAGATCATCTCACCGGGGCCCTCGCCACCACGGCTGAGCAATGTTACTTCACCCTGGTTCACCCTTCTTACCAGCATCGCCGCCCTGTCCAGCATCAGTATGGAACCGTCAGGATGGTAACAGAGGTCTGCTATGCTGCCAATCATGTTCAGAGAATCGCCCATCTCTACACCGTAAGAACCGGTGGATACAAGCTCATGGTGAGGAATGGAAATGGTGATTCCGCTGGATTGGTCAGTGGTTGCCGGGTCTGCTCCGCAAGAGATGAAGAAGATCAGAGATGCAGAAATGACTGCGATGCTTATTTGAGTTTTCATTTGTGACCTCCGGTTTGTTGGTTAAAGAATACAGTCCTTCAGGTATGCTTCCGCCCACTTCCTGCCGGGCAGGTCGCTTGTGTGGTGAACCAGTTCATTGTCCGGGTCCCCGTACTTTTCTGCGAGTTCTCCCCAGGAAATATCTGAAAGCAGCCTTACTGGTTCAGGAGGATTAATAAGATACTTCTCATAACACTGGTGTATACTTTCTTCGTTGAGGTTTCCAAGAATAACCAGATTCTTGTAATCATGGAATGGGTCGCCATCGCATCCTCCTCCGTAGAAAACGTTAAGGTCTTCATCAATATCCAGATAAACAACACCGCAGATGTGTTCGCGGGCCTTTCTGGACTGGAGGTCCGGGCTTGCAACTATGTTCTCAATCAACTGTTTCTCGGTGACCCAGCCACTGGTATCTTTCAGCAGGTGTTGGATGTGCTGCATTGTTACCCTGCTGCTGTCTGTGGCTCTGCCCTGAGATTGGGGCAGCATCCACCCGAAGGGACTGCATGCTGTGCCAATTTTCTCTACCTCTAATTTTGTATTTTCAAAACTGGCTGCATTTTCTTTGTTCAGTACCATCCCTGCAAACCAGTCGATGCCGAATTGCTCGGACTTTTGAATGGTTTTGACAAGGTCGTTGTAAGCACCTTTCCTGCCTGCCAGCCTGTCGTGGTCTTCACCCACTCCATGGAAGGTCAGTCTGATTCCCTCGAAGCCCATATCCTTCAGAGCAGCCCAGTTTTTGTCAGAGAGCCTTGCAAGGCCGTAGCCGTTGGTGGGGAACCATGACTGATCATAGGTGAGACCCTTTTCCGTCTGGTACTTCACGATGTTCATAAAACCGGGATGCAGAGTCGGTTCATCGTAGTACAGAGGAAACACATTAATTCCGGTTTTCTCTTTAAGCTCAGCCAGGCTGTCCAGAACCTTAAGTACAACCTCTTCATCCATGAAATTGCCATCAGGGCTTCCATTGCAGAAGCAGTGCCAGCATTTATTAACACATGGTGCTGCATGAATTCGAACAAATATTAACTCTGCCACAATTTCTCCTTCTACAATTTATTTTCATACCACTATACTTATGAAGCTGTCTGATCAGTTTCCTGATTGCCCATCTTCATGCCTACACTTCCTATGCTTTGAAAGTCACTTCTCATTTGAGCTATCTTTATGAATTCATAAATTAATTTACGACCCAGAGCAAGGCCGTTCCGGAAATGGTCTTTATGCTGCTGCAGTACAGTAGAAGATTGCCGGTCAAACTGATTTTTTGATATCAGTGATCCTCAAGCAGTTTACTCAGTTTTTCCAACTTATCCGCTGTACCGGATTCAAGCATTTTTTGTTTGTAATGGGCACTGTCGATGCCTGAAACAAACTTCTGGAACATGCTCTGTGCTCTGTCAAGCTCTTTTCGGGCCTGATACAGCCGGCCGCGGGCATAAAGACATTCGGTGAAGGTACCAACGAGGTCGATGGTTCTGATAGATGGTTCTTTTTCAATATCTACTGTTGCGCTGCGAAGGCTTTTCTCGGCCTGTTCCAGGGCGCTGACTCTATCCAGTGCAGGGTTGTGAAACCGTTCTGTTCCTCTGTATCCCTGCAGGGTTTTAAGAGTGGCTTCATCCATGTTTTTGATTATTTCATCAGCCTCCAGCTCAGAGAGGAGGATGTTGGCTTTTTCATAGTCTTTTTTGTTAACAAGCATTGTAACCAGATTCATTCTTGCATTCAAGGCCATGGGAGCAAGGCCAAGCTCATCTGCGGTTTTAATGGCATTATTGTATCTAATCTCTGCGCTGAAGAAGTTGTTTTCATTCGCATCGAGAATTGCAAGATAGCTATTTGCCCATACCCCAAATCGCTTAGTGCCAGTTGCTTCCACCAGATCAAGACATCTCTGAAAATAGTCTCTGGAAAGGTCAAATTCCATAGCATTGTAGTAAGCCTGACCCAAATTAACATAAGTACCCATTATAGAGTGTACATCGCCTGTTTCAGTGAATACCCTCAAGGCATCATTGAGTATGTCAATTCTTGCTTCATATCTGCTTGTGGCAAAGAGTGAAACTGCAGTATTGAGAAGAGCTTTTGCCTCACCTATTTTGTCGTTTAGTTGACGGTATATGGTAACAGCTTTCAAACATTCCTCTGTGCTGTCAACCCGCGATAGTGCTTTCAGGGCAATTGTGCCGTGCCTCATGTAGAAGGTGGCTAGAAGCTGCTTTCTTTCCCGCTGGTCTTTGATGGTTTCAATGTGTTCTTTAACCGTTTTCAGCAATTCCAGACTTTTGTCTACAGATCCGGTGAGATACTGTATGAAAGCAATCTGAAGACTTGCCATTATTCTCTCTTTTCCAGCTGGAAGGAACTCAATGGCCGCCTGGTAAAGCTTTTCAGCCCCGGTGTAATCTGCCATGTTGAAGTGAAGATGTGCCTGGTGAAAACGAAGTAATCCTATCTGATTGCCGTGTGTGGTAAATCTGGCCGCATCTTTGAGTAATTCAGTGGCTTTTTTGTGTTTTGCGAAGTGGGTATACACTTTACCCAGTTCCAGCCTTGCATAAAATGCATCCAGGTTGTTTTCTTCAGCAGAGTCAGTGAAAGACATGTACTGTTCGAGCCAGCGAAGAACTTCCCGCTTAGCATCCCTTTCGTCTGCCTGTTTCTCTGCCAGAAGGGCGAACTGCATTCCTCTGGAAGAGTCGAGGCTATCTCCGTAATGATGAGCAACCAGAGGTATAACGCTGGTGTCTCCGCCGTTAAAGATGTCTTCGTAGTAGAGCCCTAATCTTGATTGAAGGGTTTTTCTTGTTTTTGCAGTGAGTGCTTGTAGAAGGTAGCCTCGCATGGTTTCATGAACGAAGCTGTATTCAATGGCATTGGATCCGGACAGTTTTTTACTTATCAACTCAAGTCGAAGGGGTTCTTCCAGAGTTTTTGCAATATCAAACTCGTTCCTGTGAAGAACTACAGAGATAGGCCGCAGAGAAAAGAAGCCTCCGGTCATGAGTGAACCGGTGTGCAGAACTTCCATTGTAAAACTGTCAAGATTCTCCAGTCGTGCAGACATCAATTGAGAAAGAGTTTCCGGAAGAGTCAGATCTTTGCCTATCTCGTACCTCCAGCCCCCTTCTGCCAACGCCTCTATTGCTCCGGTGTTGCAGAGAGACATGAGAAGTTCTCTAAGATACATTGGATTTCCACTGGATTGCTTTACAAGTATTTGAAGAACTTCTCTGGGAATCTTAGGGTCGCGGAGTGCGAACATTATCATGTGTCTGGTGTACTCTTCATCCAGCTTTTCCAGTTTGATTGAAGTGAAATGAACAAGGTTGGATAAAATTCTGATCTTCTTCTGAATTCCAGGATGGTCGTGCAGAGGAGCTCGGGCTGCAGCAAGAAAAAGAACTGGAAGATCGCTGGAAGCTCTGGCCATATATGCAAGCAGATCAAAGTCATTTGCTGATATCCATTGCAGATTATCCACCATGAAAACCATTGACTGTCTGGTTGTGATCCACCTGAGGATGGAAAATATCTCCTCGTATATCCTGAACCTTACCACCCCTTCCTCATCTATGGATGGTGCATGAGACAGTTTAGGATCCAATCCGGGAAACAATTCAGCGGTTTGTGGCAGGATCTCAGAGAGAGAGAGAGTCAGATCTTTGAGGTCATCACTGGAAAAAGTAAGAAGGTGTCGGGCAATAGGATCTGTTAGTTGCTCATATGGTTTGCCGGTACTGGACTCATCACATCTGGTCTTAAGAAAAAGACAATCTTTGAAGGTGGAAAAGTGTTCCAGTTCCTGAGCAAGCCTGCTCTTTCCTATACCTGGTTCACCAGAGATGAGTACAAATTGTCCTTTCCCGGCTATTGTGTCATTAAGAATTCCTCGTAGTGTTAAGAGTTCCTGCTCTCTGCCTACGAAGTGCTCGAAAGATATTTCATTGTCCGTACTGCCGTCTGCTTCAACGTCTTCGTAGAAGGACACTTTTCCCCGTCCGCCTTTTTTTGCTTCGTAAAGAGCCTTGTCGGCTCGTTCAAATATTTGTGCGAGTCGGGTATCCTCCAGCTTGCTCTGAGCCACGCCAATAGAAAGACCCACTTCCATTCCCTCAGAAAAGACCTCTCTCT
>JAOZLN010000025.1:1724-14900 GCA_029934845.1 Candidatus Sabulitectum sp. | reverse complement strand
TTTGCAGGATATCTGTCAAGGGATATTACCGGCTGATACATCGATTTATCAGCAGCTCCGGGATTTCTCCCCGGCTTTCGATGAACGCAATTCAAATTGTCTAACTGAATCAGGTAATACCGGAAAAAGTGTGCTGTATGTGTACTCACGCCTGAAATATCTTTGGATCTTCAGCCTGTTTTCAATGCATGGTGAATCTACCGAAGGAAACCAGGACGAAATTTGTTCGTTTAGTTCCAGAAACTGTTGAATGATTACCACCTGCCGTGGCAAAATCATGTTAACTTAAACTCTTCGCATGTTCTTCTGGTTACACACACAATTCCGGGCAGAATCAGGAAAAGGTACTCTCCTGGACCATCTTCAGGGACGATCACATTGTGCTGAATAGACTACGAAATTTCGGCCTTTTCCATGAATAGTTCAAGATCTCCGGTTCCAGGGATTGAAAGCGCTGATTATATCTGATTATTCTGCATTTCTGCTTCAGCTTTGCTTACATCAGAAACTGGATTACTGAGTTATCTCTGCACGGCTGACTAGAATAAGCGCTCCCACTTGGTTATGGCTGCACCCAAACAGGCTCCGATTCCTCCGCCTCCAACAGCCCCGGCAACACTCGCAAGAGAAGCCAGGAAAAGAACATGGCCACTACTGTCACCTATCGCATCGAGGTAGAGAACACCTAAAATGGCGTAACCGGTCACGGCGGACCATCCGATAATCGCTCCTGTTTTAATTCCTGATACTACAGATCGCTGCATGACCCAGAGGGAATCAATCCCATCGGTTGCAACACCGATTTCGGTATCGTTGTACCATATGTATAAACTGTCGCCTGACACTTCCTGAAGCACGCCTTCATTTAGATTATCGGATCCGTTAGCAGAATATTGTATTGTGTTGCCGGGATGAAGCGACATAATCACAGACTGTTTTTCCTCAGGTGTTGATGGCAGCTGGACAAGAGTATTGCTACCGCAGGAGACCAGCAGAAGAATAATCAATGATAGGGATACCGCACGCAGATAAACCTTGCCTGTTACCATGATAAACCAAGCCCTGCAGTTATTGTATAAAATCCTGGAGACGGTTCAGACAAAATCTGAATGTTGTCGTGCCATTTACCCTCAAGTCGATAGAAATAATTTGATCCGGCGGGATAGTATCGGATTCCCCCTCCAGTGCTATATCCAAGAAAACTCTGATTCCACGAGTAGAATCCGGAACCTATTTCCATGAAGAACCTCCATCTGGAACCCTGAGATATGTAGCGCCCAATGGCCCCTGCATGAATAATGCCTTTTGTCAGAGGATACTCTTCCGTTCCGGGGTATTGTTCCTGTTCAATGTTATAGAATCCTCCATCAAGCCCGATTTCCAGTGACTTTGAAAGATGTACTACAAGATTGGTTCTTATAGCAATAGAACCTGACACAGGGTTGCTTCCAGTTCTGTTGCCATACCCGCCGGAAAGTGTGAAGGTACTCATTCTATCTGGAGAAACTCGAGGATTGATACCAGTGAGGATGATAATCGACAGCATAACCCCTATCATATTGTCCTTTCAGTTTCAAGGTCGTCTTATATTCTATGATTCCTAGTATTTTACTATTGTTATCAGTATGAAGTCAAGGTTTCCATGTTTTCAGACCGCTTAAAACACTGGAGCATATCCCGAGGAAGCTCTGGATCTCGTTAGCACTCAGACCTTAATCAAACGGTGACTGTCTATGCGTATTGCAGATTGATGGATATGGCGGGGTTGCTGAAAGGCTATCTCAGCATTCAGCAACGACTTAGGTGCTGTTGAGGAGTGGTGGAGGCGGCGGGATTCGAACCCGCGTCCGGTCACGGGGACTCGGCAGGCACTACATGCTTAGTCCGCTGTTATTTCTCGCCCTTGTGTTGGCTGCGGACCGCCGCACTCGGGCCAGTTCCCATTGATCTTACCGATTCCCCCGGAGAACACGGGTTGGCGGCCAGTCTTCAAATCGACGCCCCTTCCAGGCTTGAAGACACAACCTGGAGGAACGGCTGACCTCTATCGGTCAGCTGTCGCTAATTATGCGGCAATTATTTCTTTTTCCACCTTTTTAACGAGGCCGATGGAACCTCGGCATGCTCCTACGGAATCACTTCCGCACCCGTCGAGACCAGTCGCCCCCACGAATTTCACTTTGCAATATATACAAAAATGCCCTTCGTGTGGTTCCCGCTTGATTTTATGTTGAGAATGTGCTATATGTTGCATTCATAATTGAAACAACAAGGGAGACGATAATGTCCTGGAAGTGCGATATATGCGGTAAGAAGCCGTCCGTTGGTAACAGGGTCAGTCACTCTGTTAAGCGTACAAAACATGTGTTCAAGCCTAATCTGCAGACAGTCCGCGCCATAGTAGACGGAAGACGCAAAAAGATCAAGGCCTGCACAACCTGTATCAAAAGCGGTCGGGTAATAAAGGGTTAGACTATTTTGTTTGTAAAGAAAAAGGGGAAGCAATGCTTCCCCTTTTTCTATTACATTGGTCCTTAGGTATTAATTCTTTATTCGGTGTTAATTCTTAATTCTTTTCTTCTTCTGTGGAGCGTTCATCTTCAGCTGCAAGAGCCATCTGGTACTCCCGTGCCAGCCTGGTGTAACCGAATCCCATATTGAGGAACTCCCATGGAAGCTTTTCGCTCTGATTCTTTTCCTTGAAAACGCAGTTCATATCAAGCCCGGCACGATCAAATGCGGTGTTCCAGCCAACACCTTCCAGCTTTATTTCCAATGCTCGGCCCACAGCCCTGGTACCACGGATCAGCAATGCATGGATATGTGCTGCCCTGGGGTCGAAACCTGTAATATCCTTAACACCCAGCTGCACAAGATTCTCACTTAATTCTACCAGATGTTCCCTCACATCTCTGAGATTTGCCATGGCGGTCCACTGAAAGGCGGTCCATGGTCTGGGAATAAACGGGTCTATACGAACTGAAACTGGAAGCTCCGAAAGGCTCATAACTGTTTCAACGAAATCAACAATTGCGACCCTGTCGCTCTCTTTTTCGAAAGGAACACCCAGTTGAACACAAATTTGAATGCTTTTCGTAATTGGAGAGATCTCACGAACAATTTTGAAATATGATTCATTGGTCCGGAATTTTCCTATAACCTTACGCAAACTCTCACTGCCTGTTTCAGGCACCAGAACAAGGGTCTCGGCATCAAGTATGGTGGGCAATTCTTCGGAAAGCTCCGGCGACTCTTTCATATGAGAACTTATTCTTGCATCAAGCTTGTTGCGGTCTGCAATACACATAAGCTCTGTCAACTCGTCATGATCGGCAGGTGAACAAGCTGCATAAACAAGTGCTGTATCCTGGGGCAGTTTAGATACTTTTGTTTCCAGATCCTCTGCTCGCTGCTCTCTGTAAGGCAGCAGAAGATATCCTGCCATGCAGAATCGACAGTTAAAAGGGCAACCGCGTGCTATCTCCAGGATATAGGTATCAGGTAGAATGGTGTGGGCGGATATTGTATTTGTTAAAGCCCCTATGCTTTCTGAACTGGCCCACTGACGCATTATGGAATACTTCGGGCTTGCGCCGTGCACTTCCGGAACATAAAGACCTGGAAGCATTGCAAGGCTTGCCAGGATCTCTGATTTGGGCCTTCTTCTTGAACCAAGACTTTTGATTATGTCAAGAACCGGTCCCAGGGTAGGCTCTGTTTCCCCTATAATGAATGCATCAAAGAAACTGCTCATGGGAATGGGGTTGGCAGTAACGCTTAAACCTGTTGCTATAAGAATAGGCCACTTGTGCTCGCGTTCATCGTTCCGGAAGGTGATATCAGACAGTTCCATCATCTGTAGTGAAGGAAACCAGTCAGTTTCAGAAGGCATAAGAAATATGAGAAGATCTGAATCTTTAATAGATTTTCCAGTATCCATGGTCTCTACTGGCTTCTGCTGTCTCTTCCTCCAGTTGTATTCATCCTTGGCAGGAAGAAAAGCTCGTGCACACACTGTGTCCGGCCATGTGGAGAGTTGCTTGTACAACCTGTGAAATGCCAGATGGCCCATAGCATCTGCATATTCACGAGGGAAAGCAACAAGAGTTTCAAAAGCACCTATGGAATTCCCGGTGGACAGCCGTCTTTCCGCAGCCAGAAGCTGACATCTTCTCTCATCATACTTGTCACCGGCAGATTTACGACTCATACAATCCTTGCTCCCCTTTGAATAATTGAGCAGGAATATACAAAACAAAAATCATACCAACAAATATGTACATTTTAATTTTTGTATATATCAATCAATATCTCTCTGCAAAAATGTCGGAATCTCAACTTCGCTGGTATTCATATTACCGGGACTCGCTGTTGCGTATGATTTTGAAAGATTCTCTGTTCCGCGCCTCTCGGAGCTGAAGGGGAATGGTGTATGACTTCGCTGCATGGGTAATTCCTCTGGCTGCGCATCGTCACCCTGCCCGAATCCAGTTGCAATAACGGTAACCTTCACCTCGTCACCCATCTTTTCATCAACGCTTCTTCCAATACGGATCTCTACCATATCACCGACTACATCAGAAATAATTTTCTGAGCCTTACTGAATTCAGAGTACTTGAGTTTCTGGGAAGAGTGAATATTCACAAGAACTTCTCTAGCCCCCTCAATAGAGATATTGTCCAGAAGCTGATTGGAGATCGCCTGCCTGGCAGCCTCCTCCGCCCTGTCCGGCCCTGTGGCCACACCGGTTCCCATCATTGCTCCCCCACCGCTTGCAATCACTCTTCTTATGTCTTCAAAATCCAGATTGATCTCTCCGGGGCAGGAAATAATACTGCTGATGCCTTCTACAGCGTTGGAAAGAACACCATTGGCTACTCCCATGGCTTCGTCGAATGTTGCATTCTCGTCCACAACAGTGTCTAACCTGTCGTTTGGTATAACAATAAGGGTATCCAGCTCTCTCTTCAATCTGAGAATACCGTCTTCAGCCCGCTTGGCCCTGATAGCACCCTCATAATTGAACGGCAGAGTAACCACACCAACGGTAATTATTCCGTTATCCTTTGCTATACGGGCAATTACCGGAGCAGCTCCGGTACCGGTTCCGCCGCCCATGCCGGCTGTGATAAAGAGAATATCAGCTCCGCGCATGAAGTCCTCAATTGCATTAACACTTTCTTCTGCCGCCTGCTCACCCAGCTCCTGATTACCGCCAGTACCTCTGTTCCTGGTTACCCTGCCTCCTATGAGCAGCTGCTCTGTTGCAAGGCATCCTTTAAAATCCTGCTGATCAGTATTCACCGCCACATACTCTACACCTGTAATGCCATCACGAATCATTCTGGTTATGGCATTGCAACCACATCCTCCAACGCCTACCACGAGAATCCGTATGCTTCCTGTAAGATCCTCCCCAACTTCTCTAATATCGAATACAGCAGCCATATCCTCTCCTTACTTTAGTTTATTGAAAAAATTGCTTATTCTTTTTGCAAAGTCTTTATATCCGATATGTTCTTTCACACCGGTATCCTTTCGCCTTAGCTCTAATCCATGCTTAACCAGGCCGATAGCAGTTGCCATTTCCGGAGTATTGACCAGTTTGCTGTCTGATTTCACTGCTCTTGGAATTCCCGGCTCAACCTGGTGGCCCGTAATGCTCGTGGCAGCCTCAATGATCCCCGCCATTCTAGCCGCTCCTCCAGTTATCACCATTCCTCCTGTAAGATTGGCAACCCCGATCCCGGATGCTGCAATCTCTTCCGCGGTGAAATTAAATATCTCTTCAATTCTTTGTGCGGCGATCTGTGTAAGAACCGGCAGAGCCACCGAGACAGAACCCCGACCTCCAACCTTCCTGACTGAAAGAGTGCTTTTCTCTGCGAACTGGTTCGCCGCAGCGACTTTTTCTGTTTTCAATCTTTCTGCGTCATTCCATGAAATACCAAGACTCTGTATGTCGGAGGTTATTTTGTTGCCACCCATTGAAAAAGATGAAAGGTGAATAGGCGAGCCGCCATAGTATATGACAACATCTGTATTTGCAGAGCCTATATCCACAACCACCGTACCCACCTGCTTCTCATCTCTGTTCAACACAGCAGAAGCACTGGCAACAGCTGAAGGAATCACAGCTTCCACGGTGATTCCTGCATTTTGAACAACAGATCTCAGGTTCTCCGCTGCTAAGCGATCAGCGTAAACTGTATATACTCGAGCCTGTACAGAGCCCGATTTCAGACCAACAGGAGGATCGGGCAGCTGAGAGAAACCACCAAATGAATAATCTCTTACAGTTCTCTCCAGAACCTCACAGCCTGAAGGAAGGGTGATATCCCCTGCACTTTCTTCCACACTCTTTATGTCATCTTCAGAAATTTCTTCAGGGTAATCCGATTTCCCTTCACCTATCTGCCTAGTTGCAGAGGCGAGTATTCCTCTTACATGAAGGCCCGTGATGTTTATGAACGCAGACTCTATTTCAAGGCCGCATGTCTGTTCCGCCTCTTCAACCGCCTGCTGAATTGCCGTACCGGCTATGGCCGCATTTACCAGAATCCCCTGGCGGATATGACCACTGCATGGACAGATACCCACGCCGGCAATTTCCAGAGCCGAATTCTCGTCTTCAATGGCAATTACGCACCTGACCCCCGAACACCCTATATCAATCCCTGCAATTATGTTCTTTTCCATTATGTTTCCTCCGTAGATCTCAGTACCGCCTGATTTACGTACCTGAGATCAACTTCATCTACTCTGCTATCGATGATTCCTTTGATACCCTGCCAGCTCAACCAGTTTTCCCTTGCGCTTTCCGGGTCAAGAATTATCCGGATCCCGTTCTCAATAAGAACAATTTCCTGATTGCTGACCCTCATAGACACAAAGTGACCGAACTCATGCTTTATGAACAGATCAAGAGCAGATCTTATGACCCTTTCGTCCGGTGTTCCATTTATGGAGATCACAGGCATTTGATCATTTCCCCAGTAGGCAGGAAGCACATCACCCGATCGGGTAACTGGAACTGTTCCACTGCTGTATTCAAGAAGAACGGCTGGAGCCCGGGTTGAGAACAGAGCTATTATCGTCTCCGGATATTCAATTCTTACTGAAACCGAATCAACACCACCTAATGCCTGAAGAGCTGCCTCGAGGGAATCAGTATTTATTCTTAGCAACGATCTGCCCATGTATGGTCGCAGTATCTCGGCAATGGCAGTGGAATCAACAAGACTTGAATTATCTATACGAACCATTGTGAGATTCAACCGGTTGTCTCTTTCCGCCCACCTGACTCCCAGAAGAAGAAACACAGTGAATACAACCATCAGCGTTGTGATACGCAGTCCTTTTTTCACTGTCCCACCTCCGCAAGAACTTCTCTGATCCGTGCGTCAATCGAACCGGCCCCCATAAACAGCAGCACTCCGCCGCTGGAAGCCTTTACGATACTCTCTATCTGATCCATGGATACAAGCTCTGATATCGCCCCGCTTCGTTTTGCCGCTTCGCAGACAAGCCCGCTGTTTACCCCTGCCAGGGGTTCCTCGCGGGACTGGAATATGGGAAGAACATAAGACCGGTCGGCAATTCTGAGAGCACTTCCCATCTCTCTGTAAAGCAAAGATGTGCGTGATGGTAGATGAGGCTGAAAAACAACCGTTACCTGCTGGTCGGTAAGCTTTCTTACAGAGCGGAGTGCAGCGGCTATTTCATCTGGATGATGGGCATAATCGCTGACAATTATCGTACCTCTGTAGTCTCCTATCTTCTCAAGCCTTCTTGAAACACCAGGCCAGCTGGCGAGTGCTTCAATAGCTGCAGATGCTTCTATGCCCACAGCCATAGAAAGAGCGATGGCCACCTGCGCATTCCTTACATTGTGCATTCCCGGCGCCGGAAGGAAACCGTTACAGCCGTACAGCCTGTATTTCTCACCCCAACCGTTGTATTCTCCTACTCTTGCATCTATATCTCCACCGGGTCCACTGGTAAGAATTTTTCGTCCTATCCTCTCTGCCCAGTATCCAAGCCCGGGTTTCTCAATTGGTACGATCACAGTACCTCCCGGAAGTACCGATTCAAGAAAAGTCTGGAAAGCCCATTCAAGAGCCTCCGGCGAGCCATAACACTCCAGGTGTTCAAGAGCGAAACTGGTCACCGCTGCGTGAGACGGACAAAGCCTCAGAAATGTTCTGTCAAATTCATCGGACTCTACAATAGCCAGATTACCTCCTGGTCGGAAATTCCCGTTCCAGCAATTCATGTTGCCACCCAGAAAAACAGTTGGATCCAATCCTGTTTCCTGAGCAATCCACCCCGCCATGGATGTTGTTGTTGTTTTTCCGTGTGCACCCGCCACAGCTACAACGCTGTGAGAAGAACAGAGTTCGGCAAGGGCCTCACTTCTTCGCAGTACCGGTACACCGGAGGCTCTGGCTGCAGCAAGCTCTAAATTATCCTTTGGAACCGCAGCAGAAAATACCAGCCGGTCAATCCCCACCAGATGATCCAGTGAGTGACCTGTTTCGACTGTAATACCAAGCTTCCCAAGAGAAATTATCTTATCGAATGAAGGTACACCATCACAGCCGGTAACATTGTTGCCAAGAGCGCTGTACCATCCTGCCAGAGCACTCATACCTGATCCGCAAATTCCCATTATATGAATGTTCATTACACCAGCTCCCGAAGGAGTGAAACTATGTTTTCAGCGGGGTCGCCAGGGAAAACAGACTGTACAGCAACAGACATCTTCTGCAGCTTCTCACCGTTGTGACTAAGCTTAAGAAGGGTTCCTATAAAATCGGACTGCTCAGTTTCCTTCTGCGTTCTAAGCAATGCACCACCTGCATTCTGAATTGCGGCAGCATTTGCAGTCTGATGATCTTCGGCTGCGTACGGATATGGAACAAGTACTGAAGGAAGCCCGAACGCCGAAAGCTCTGCTATGGTCTGTCCTCCTGCTCTGGCAACAGCAAGTTCAGCCGCAGAATACCACATGGAAAGGTCGTCGAGGAATGGCTTAACTGTAAAATTATCCATGGTCTTTGACCGCTTCAAAACCCTCTGATAATCACTGTTACCACATTGAAGAAGAACTGAGGCATCTTCCCCGACTGCCAGAGCCAGTTCATTGATCGCTTTTGCTCCCTGACTGCCTCCAAGAAAAAGAATTACAGGAGAATCCTTCGGAATACCCAGTGTTCCTCTTGCAGTTGCCGTGTCTGTTTTCTTCAATTTACCTGAAACAGGAGTTCCAGTTTGAACAGTACGGCAATTCAGACCGGCTTCACCGCCTTTCAGGCCTGTAAAGGCTATACGGCAGAATCTTGAGGCTATTCTGTTGCTTCTGCCTGGAATAGCGTTGCTGTCAAAAACAGCTGCAGGTATTCCCAGAGACCTTGCTGCAACGATTGCAAAGAAGGACGAGTAACCACCGGTTCCAAGCACAACATCAGCTCCGATCGATTTGATCAGTGCTCTTGCTTTAAGAAAAGAGATTGTAGCAGTGAAAGGTAGTAACAGCCTCATACCTTTGTCTATTCTGGGTGGATTCATCACATGAACAGGCTCAGCCACCACGGAGTACATTAGTTTATCAACCGGCCTGGGTGTACAGGCATATGAAACTCTGAAATGTTCTGAGGCCGCACTGCCAATTGCTGTAGCAGGTGCAATGTGACCACCTGTGCCGCCACCTGCTATAAGAAGATGTATTCTGCTCATACTGTGGACCTCCTGGAAATACCAATGACAGTTCCGATGCAGATAAGATTTACCACCATTGACGTACCGCCCCAGGAAACAAGAGGAAGAGGCATTCCAGTAACAGGTATCATTCCACTGTTCACCATTGTATGAATCATTACACCTGCAAGAAGAATTGCTGTGGCCCCGCCACCGGTTACGGCATCAAATGTAGTATTGGCACCTCTGGCGATCCAAAAGGATGAAGTAAAAAGAAGAAAGAAAAGAAGCAACAATGCGGATGTCCCAAGAAAACCCGCTTCCTCTCCAATAACAGCAAGTATGAAATCGGTGTGTGCTTCTGGAAGAAAGCCTCGTTTCTGACGGCTTTGTCCTAAACCTCTGCCTGCAAAACCACCGCTTCCCAGAGTAATTCTGGCCTGAAGAGTCTGGTAGTTGTCATCCTGTTCCATTGTGTGTTCCTGAAAAGATGCTCTTATTCTGTCAAGCTGATAGTCGCCTCTGATCAGCACAGCAGACGCACCAAGCAGCAGTAAAGCTCCCACCACTACCAGAATGTGAGAAAATCGGGCTCCTGCCACGAAAAGCACAACTACCATTACGAAAAGGGTAAAAGCAGTACCGGATAGATCCGGCTGAAAAATGGTGAGCATACTGGGCACCAGTGCAAGAGAGACAATTACAATAACACCCTTAAACTGTCTTATGTCAACTGAACCTTTCGAGATCAACAACCCGGAAAGCAGTACAAAACCAAATCTGACAAAATCCGATGGAAGAATTGTCACACCAAGATCAAGCCACCTGACTGAACCGTTAACCCTGGGAGCGAACTGGGTATCTTTAAATACCAGAGTGGCAATAACTGCCAGCAAACTAAGAACATACACAGGCCAGGCACTGCGTCTGAAGAATACCTCTGAGCGGGTGGACAGAAGAAAACAGGCAGCAAGTCCAATAAGGATACGCACTATGTGCCCTCTCAGATATGTTGTATCGGAACCTGTTTCCTTAAGAGAATAGAAGGAGCTTGCGGTTCCCACTGCGAGAACTCCTATTACAAGAATGGCAATTGTTGATCCGATAAGCATCTTCACAGCCATTGAAGCAGAATTTGTCATTTGAGAGCCTGCACAAGCTTTTTGAAATGATCGCCACGCTGCTCGAAATCAGCATACTGATCGAAGCTGGCGCATCCCGGAGAGAGAAGAACCAGGTCTCCGCTGGCCGCCATAAGCATGGCATTTTTAACTGCATCTTCAAGCCCGTCAACTATGGACATCTCTGTTGTGTTTTTCCACTGAGTGGCAAGAGAAGCCGCTCCCGAGCCGAAAAGAACAATACTTTTTACCTTTTCCCTAATAAGATCATTCAATACGGAATAGTCGCTGTTCTTTTCCCTGCCACCTGCAAGAAGAATCACTTTTCCATTAAAACTCTCCAGGGCAACCCGAAGAGAGTCTACATTGGTAGACTTGGAGTCATTGAACCAGGTTAAACCCCTGACTGTACCCAGCGGTTCAATCCGGTGAGGAACCCCTGGAAAGTCTTTCAGACCGGATACCAGACGGTCCGCTGGTATTCCGTATGATACAGCCATGCATATCACCGCAAGAGCATTGGCAACATTGTGTCTGCCTGCAAGTGCCAGATCTGATGAGTGAATTACTGCCACCTTTCCGTTCTTGTCCTTGTACCAGAGCATTCCAGAGTGATCCATCCATGTTCCTGAAGGCACTTCTTCTTTCAGAGAGAAATACTTCTGCGATCCACCTGATGTGTTCCTGTGCTCCACAAGAAGCGGATCATCAAAATTCAAAATCGCAGAATCTCCGGAATCCTGATTCATGAACACCTTTGCTTTAGCAGTGCTGTAGTTCTTCATGGTTCCATGTCTGGCCAGATGATCAGGTGTAAGATTAAGAATTATCGCGGAAGAAGCTTTCAGACTGCTTGTTGTTTCCAGCTGGTAACTGCTGAACTCCACCACGAATACCGGGCAGTCGGGATTATCAAGAACAGCGTCGCTTAACGCATAACCCATGTTTCCTGCGGCAATTGCCTCTGCTGCAGGGCTGGAAGATCTGATAACATGGCTGAGCCATTCGACTGTTGTTGTTTTTCCATTCGATCCTGTAACCGCCAGCACATCAGAAGCAGTATGCCTTAAGGCCAGTTCAACTTCACCTATGACTGGAATACCCAGTTCGGATGCCCTGCTGGAAATAGATGCAGAAATTGGTACTCCAGGACTTAAAACAAGAACCGACAGGCTGCTCAGGTCCGAGTCTTTAAAGTCTCCGAAGACAGTTCTATTCATATGCTCACTACCAGTGGAAGTTTCTGAACTGTCGAAACCAACAACGGTATATCCTTCACCTGCGAGAAGTCTGGCGGCTGCAGCTCCGCTGCGCCCCATCCCAACAACTCCAGCCGTTTTATTTTCGCAGGTTCCTGAGTTCATATTTCCTTTCACCTACCTGATCTTGAAAGTGCTTAAAGCAAGAAGTGCAAGAATTACGGCAATGATCCAGAAACGCACGACAACCTTGCTTTCAGGCCAGCCTAGAAGTTCAAAATGATGGTGAATGGGAGCCATTTTAAAAACGCGCCTTCCCGTTCTTTTGAAATGTACAACCTGAATCATCACGCTAAGAGCTTCTGCAACAAAAACACCGCCCACAAGAACCAGCAATAACTCGTTTCTTGTTACAACGGCCATAGACCCTATTGCTCCACCCAGAGCAAGCGATCCGGTATCCCCCATAAATACTTCAGCCGGGTTTGAATTGTACCACAGGAACCCAAGACATGCGCCAACAGCGGCCCCTGCAAACACAAAAACTTCACCAACCCCCGAAAGATGAGAGAATTGAAGATAGCTTGCAAAATTTGCATGCCCCAGAATGTAGGCCAGAGCACCGAATGCAAGAATCGAAACCATACTTACCCCTGTGGCAAGGCCGTCCAGACCATCTGTAAGATTTACAGCATTTGATGTGCCGGCCAAAACCAGAATAACAAGAAGAACATAGAAAATACCAAGATCGAGCCTTATGCTTTTAAAGAAAGGCAGGGTAGTTTCGGTTGATCTGATTGTTATTTCTTCCGAAGCATCGCTCAGGTTAACCGTTCTTACTGATGGCAACAGGATAAGATCAGACTGAGAATCTACATTTTGAGGAGGTGTTAAAAGCAGCCAGATACCAACAATAACCCCAAGAGCAACCTGGCCTGCGAGCTTGTATCTTCCTATAAGTCCCTTTGGTGAATGCTTAACAACCTTCAGGTAGTCATCAAGAAGCCCGATGAGCCCCATCCATACAGTAGAAACCAGAACAACCAGAAGTGCAGTACTGTTCAGGCGACCCCAGAGAAGCACAGGAATAAGCACTGACACAAGAATGATAAGCCCGCCCATGGTTGGTGTTCCCTGCTTTTTCAGGTGGCTGGCC
>JAOZLN010000025.1:0-1714 GCA_029934845.1 Candidatus Sabulitectum sp. | reverse complement strand
GGCCGGTCCATCGGTCCTGACTTCCTGACCGATCTGATGAGTACGCAGAAACCCTATTATTTTTCCCCCGAACAAGAAGCTTATAAGCATTGCTGTGAGGGTGGCACCTGCAGCACGGAAAGTAATGTACCCGAACAAATTGAAAAATGCAGAGACCTCTCTGAATTGATAGAGCAACAAATAAAGCATCAGATACCTTCCCTTTTTAATTCCCGGATCAGCAGCCCGAGCTTCATGGAGTTGCTTCCTTTAACAAGAATGGTTGATCCTGGTTTAGCAGATTCTTTAACAACTGTAAGAGCTTCTTTCCAATCTGCAGCCGGAATGAATTTTAATCCGGTACTGGATTCTGCCGCAGCCCTGAACCATTCTCCCACCAGAACTACAAGTTCAAAACCGTATTCTTCCACCTGCCGGAGCACTTCCCGGTGACTTTGCAAAGAGCTATCACCCAGCTCCAGCATATCACCCAGCACTGCAACCAGTGGCTTTTCATTAAACTGTACAGCTGACTTCAAACAGGCAGCAGTAGACTCAGGATTGGCATTGTAGCTCTCATCAATAACTGTATAATCCACAGTATGGAACAATTCGCCTCTGCCTGCTCCAGGGGATAGCTTTGAGATAGCCTCGGCAGAATCCACCGGATCAACTCCCAGACGCTGTGCAGCAGCAATTGCAGCCACCGCATTCTTCATGTTGTGCTCGCCGTCGTACAGCAGAGAAAGATCAATCCCCCAGGGCATGGCTCTGCCATTTTCAAGAAAGCAGTCACCTCCGCTGCCATGGGTGATTATCTCAAGCCCTCTCAATTCGGCTTCCTCCATAAATATCTTTTCACCTGCTGGTATTACAGCTATACCTCCTTTTTCCGTACAGCTGAGAATTTCCGCCTTGGCAAGAACAATTTTCTCCCTGGTACCAAAATTTTCGATATGCGCCATTCCAGCATTTGTGATAAGAGAGAGGTTGGGTCTGGCTGCCCAGCCCAGTTGCAACAGTTCACCTGGATGATTCATGCCCAGCTCAAGAACCAGAATTTCTGTATCCAGCGGTGTATTCAGCAGAGTTAATGGTAGCCCCAGATGATTATTCAAGTTACCCTTTGTCTGCCAGGTTCTGTATTTGGTTGAAAGGGCTGCAGCCAGCATTTTTCTTGTTGTTGTTTTGCCGCTGGAACCGGTGATTCCCACAACAGGATACCCAATACAATCCCGTGCCCAGGCACCAGCCTCCATTAAAGCCTCTTCCACACTGTCAACCTCAAGTACAGCTCCGGTGAATCCATCTCTAGATACAACAGCAGCTCCTCCTGCACCCAGTACATCCACCACGAATTCATGGCCATCCGCGTTCCTGCCCTGAAGAGCAAAGAACAGCGCTTCACTTCCTGCCTCGCGGGAGTCAATTATTACATTACTGAAGTTGTATTCCACAGGGGCCGGGCAACCCAGCCTTGCAGCCAGTGAGATCAGGGAGCGCATTTGTACCCCAAATCTGCCAGGGCATTTCTGGCTTGTTCTCTGTCATCGAAATGTATTTTCTCTACACCCAGAATCTGATAGTCCTCGTGGCCCTTGCCGGCAATAATTACAACATCACCCTCCAGGGCAGCATTTATCGCCAATTTTATGGCTGTTGCCCTGTCCGACTCCACAACAGGATTGTACTCTTCGGGAATTCCTGCAAGAATATCTGTAATTATCGCTGATGA
>JAOZLN010000207.1 GCA_029934845.1 Candidatus Sabulitectum sp. | reverse complement strand
TTGATAAGTTACTTAATCAGTAAAATCGTTCTCATCTCTGGCATTCAATTTGTACTCATCGTAAGAGTAGAATACAACACCAATGATCTGACTGTATGTGTCACCAATGGAAGTACCAAAACTGTGCAGTTTTACCATGCCTTCACCTGAACCATCATCTACCATAAATTCACCGTAGGTGTTTGGATCAGTGGCAACCGTCACATTGCTGACAGCTGTAAACACACCTTCCCACATCTCGGATGCAATATCTACAGTGCTGATCTGTTCAGGGTCGGGAATAGTATGCCCTGCTTCGTAAAAATCAACTGAACTGACAACAACTTCAGTAAGACCGTAATATTCCTGTACATAACCGGAAACCACAACACTGTCTCCACGCTCAAGATCATTCATGATACCATCGTATCCAAAAAGAACCAGACCCGACCACTCTCCACCAGACAGGTCTTCAATTGTAACAATCTGCGCATCAGTCACACTTGTGTAAAACTCTTCTGCAGCTGCTGTTACTATTCCCGTAACAGTTACATCTTCGTTCTCATAGGGGGAAGCGTCAGCCTGGCCCTGTATCTGGTAACAGGAAAGAGCGCTGCCGCCGCCACCGCCGGACGAATCCGGTGTGGTTATTGTGGCCTCGTTGCTCCATGCTGTAAGCTGTGAGCTGTCTACTGTTTGAAGTGCATAATAGTACTGTGTGCTCCAGCCGAGACCGCCATCTGCATGGGTGAGAGTTCCCAGGTCGGTAATGGTTGCCACAAGAGTAGCTCCCGAGGGGTTTGCTGCGATACCGGAAGTCTCTGAACGGTAAAGTACATAAGATGCAAAATCGTCATCAGGGCACTGGGTCCAGGTGAGTGTTGCCGTGTTGCTGCTAACAGAAGCAGTAAGAGAGGATGCAGTTGGATTTGTTCCACTGCCCTGGGGGTTGTTTTCTGAGTCTCCACAAGCCGCCACTAAAAGAATGGCCATAAGAATTGCAGTAACTGCATAAAGACGAGGGGTCACTTTTTCTCCTTTCGGTATACAATTTCATTGTGGTTACCATAACCAAATGAGCTCTTTTCCGTAACTGTTAATTATAATCGAGTACACTGTAAAATGAAACGGAGAGAATAGATGTATTGTTTTATGCTTATTGTGCTGGGGATGTTACCCCCTGCTGCACCCGAAGTTCCCCACGAAATTACCGTACACGAGCAGACGCGGGTAGATGACTTCTACTGGCTCAACAACATTGAAGACCCTGCTGTACTTGAATACCTCGAGTCCGAGAATCTTTATGCTGACTCTATAATGGCAGAGCTGGATCCGCTTGTTGAAACAATTGTTATGGAATTGCTGGAAAGAATGCCCGAGGATGAGACTTCTATTCCCTATTACAGAAATGGTTACTGGTACTGGTATGAATACCTTCCCGATCAGGACTACAGCGTGAACATGCGCCGTTCTCACCCGGATGGCCAGCCGGAAATTCTTCTGGATGAGAACACATATGCAGAGAAATACGAGTATTTCAATGTGGAGCTCATAAGTGTAAGCCCAGACAACAAGACCCTGGCCTGGGCCTACGACACAACCGGAGGCCACTGGAACACACTGGTTTTTGCAGATATCCATACAGGTGATACTCTTGGTATTGTTCATAATGCTTCAGGAGATCTGGCCTGGGCAGCGGACTCCAGAATGGTCTTCTACGGTTTGAATGATGCAACAGGAAGAACCGACCGCATAATGCGACAGACTATCGGTTGCGATGACCAGACATGTGTATACACCGAAGACGATCTTACCTTCTGGCCCTGGGTATCCAATTCCCCGGACAGGAATTGGATTCTTCTGGGTACTGCAAGCTCGCAGGAATCAGAATACCGGGTAATATCATCCCTGACTCCCAGTGACTCTATGACCCTTATCCATCCGCGAACCGATGGACTTGAATACTATGTATATGCCGCTGATTCCGTGTTCTTCATCGAGACAAACCTTAATGGAGAAAATTTTTCAGTTATGAGGGTTTCTTCAGATGATCCCGCAATGGAAAACTGGGAAACTGTAATTCCTCATGACCAGAACACTCTTATAGAAGATGTAGATATTTTTGACGATCTGCTGGCTGTAACAGTAAGAACTGAAGGGCTTAAAAAACTTTTCATTGCAGACAGAATTACAGGTGAAGGCTACTACGCAGATCTGGGACAGGAAGCTGCTACTTTCTACACCTCTGCCAACTACTCGCCTGATGCCGATTCAATACGCCTTATCTATACCTCACTTACAACCCCGTGGTCCACGATCTCATACCATATAGACGCCAACACTATCAATGTGCTTAAAACCCAATTCGCCGGTGAGAACTTCAACCGGGATCTGTATGAGAGCGTACGGATGATGGCCACGGCTTCTGATGGAGCCGAAATTCCCATAGGGCTGGTCTACCGGAAAGATTTATTTGTTCCCGGAGAGAATCCGTTGATACTTTACGGTTACGGTGCCTATGGAATGAGCCTTGACCCCATGTTCAGTTCAAGCGTTCTCTCCCTGCTTGACAGAGGTTTTGTCTATGCAGATGCCCATGTAAGGGGAGGAAGCGAAATGGGTCGTAACTGGTATGATCAGGGCAGACTTATGAACAAGATGAACAGCTTTACTGACTTCATTGCCTGCGGGGAATACCTGATAGAGAATACCTATTGCGATCCAGACATGATCTTCGCCATGGGGGAAAGTGCCGGCGGGTTGCTGATGGGCACAGTAACCAACATGCGTCCGGACATGTGGAAGGGCGTTGTTGCAGGCGTACCATTCGTAGATGCACTTACCACAATGCTTGACCCGTCAATTCCACTGACAACCGGTGAATACGGAGAGTGGGGAAACCCGACCGAAAGTGTGGAAGCTTACGAATACATTCTTTCATACTCTCCTGTGGACAATGTCGCTGAAGTGAACTTCCCTGCAATGTACATTTATTCAGGAGTAAATGATTCTCAGGTTGGCTACTGGGAACCGGCAAAATGGGTTGCGGGAATACGCCGCGCCAATACCGGTGATGCACCAATAATTTTCAGAATTAACATGGGCTCCGGACATGGCGGAGCCTCAGGGCGGTATGGCTGGCTGGGAGATACCGCCTCCAAATATGCATTTCTGCTGAATCAGGCTGGAATAACCGAGTAAACAAACATCCGGTCACCCACGGCTGTGTAAGCTGTGGGTGATCCATAACAGCAGTACAACTGCGACCTGCCTCTTCCAGCCGTATCTGCATCGTGAATGGGATAGGCCGCCGCACAAATGGGTGGGGTAGTTGTGGACAATTCGTTTTATTCGCAGTTACTTCTTTTTTCATGTCTTGACCTGAACCAAAAGCTGTGAGAATATTCGATGATATTCGAACAGAGGGGATTTATGAAGCGTAAAACACATTACAGGCCTTTACGCATGATGATCAATCCGGTTCATAATCGCCATTATTCAGAATTTTGATGAAATTAAATCAGGCAATGTTCAACATCACTGTGCATGGCCTGCAAGGAGGTAATTATGATGAAGTCAGTATTCCTGCCACTCATTGCCTTATCTGTCGCAGTACTCCTGTCCTGCGGGACCGGTGAAGACGCCGTTTCGCAAACCGGACGGGAACAGGTTGAGAATGACAGCACTGTTGTTGCACTCGCAGACACAAAAGCCGTAGGGAACATGAATGGTAATTTGCAAGACACTGATCAAAAAATGAATCTCCCGGAACAGCTGCCTTTAGAGTACCTGGAGCTGTGTTATGCGACCTCCATAAATATGCCAGAGGAGCTTTACGGCCCGGAGAATGTATTTGACGGTGACAGCTCCACATACTGGGCCACCATGCCCGGTGCCGCACCGGACGAGGGCCTGTACTTCTCATTCGAGGAACCGATTGAGATTGAATCAATAATCATCGAAGCTGTTCCGGGGAGCAGCGAATTCGAGGAAATCGAGTATATCCAGCTTTATATTAACGGGCTTGAGGGAGACAGAAGGGATCCTGAATATCCCTTTTACAGCTACGGACCGGTCAAGAGCGTATTTATCAAGATTATTGAGACAGAATCAATGTACGGGGATGAGCTGGGAATAAGATATCAGAAAAACCTTCCTGTTGCCATCAGTGAAATTAGAATCATGGTAATTAACGATGAAGGCACAGAAGTTCCTCTTCAGGTAATGCCAATAGCGGAAGTAGATGGAAGCGTTGAAGCCAGTTCCTCTCTGGAACCGGTTGAGGCTTACGGACCTGATTTCCTTTTCGATTCAAAACCTGCCTTCGGCTGGGCCGACGGTAACGAGAACAGCACAGGTGCGGGTGAAAACCTTACATTCCATTTCGACGAATCTCAGCACATCGAGCGGCTCCTTATCTGGAACGGATACCACAGATCCCGGACACATTTTGATCACAACGAAAGAGCTTCATTGATTTCCTTCGGGGTAGAGGGTGAAACTCCGGTGGAGTACAGACTGGACGATACTATGACACCCCAGGTTGTTTACCTTGATTCTTCTCTGGACGGTAGCAGTTTTAAATTGGACTTTCTGGAAATCTATCCAGGAGAGGTGTACCGTGACCTTGTTGTGAGCGAGCTTCGCTTCTTTGACGGTAATGAGTGGTTCGTGATCGATACAGGAGGTGGAGAGGAGCGTAAGCTTGAGATACTGGAATGGGCCCGGAACTGCGACTCGGCTATTTTCATAGACAGACAGATATCATCACACATCTTTATCCCGGAAGGCAATGAATACCGCGTTCAGTCCCTTGTAATACGTTCCAACGGCAGCTTCGTTCTCTGGAAGAATTTTGATATACCGGGTGCGACCGACGAAAGAATGTT
>JAOZLN010000206.1 GCA_029934845.1 Candidatus Sabulitectum sp. | reverse complement strand
ACAGCTTTCCCTTATGTTTAAGGGGCATACCGGAATTGATCGTTGTTAATTCAGGAGGTGGTTTCATAGCTCTGAATATAGTTGTTGCAGCGGCAGGCAGAAAACTGGGAAAGACATTTTTCTGTACTGAGCTGGTGAGAATTCTTCATGAAGCAGGATATTCCGTTGCTTTTTACAAGCTGAAGAAACAGGATGAGGGTGGCGTTGAGTTCTTTCCGGGGCCGGGAAGAAAGGGCAGTGACACATGGAGGGTCAAAAGTGCAGGGGCAGATGAGGTGGCACTTCTTGGATTTCCAGAGGGGAAAGATCTGAAGGACTATCTGCCGGGGCCATCTTTTGAAACTGATGTTGTAGTATGGGAAACAAATTATGCTGCTCTTCTTGTAAAGAATCCCATCATTGTATACATCGATGGAGATGTTGCGGAGCCAAAGAATCAGGAACTTATCGATTATGCCAGCCTGCTGCTGGAAGGTCCGCTTAAGACTGTTAGTGAAGAGACTGTTGGTCTTGCCCTTTCAGTTGCCGGATTACCGGGGTTCAATCCTGTGCGCTCCGGATGGAAGCTGTGGCTTGATATCGGAGGAAACCCTGTATTTGGTGGTGGAGTGGTTTCACTGCTGGAGGCAATACGAGATTCCGGTTCAATTCTGGCTGCTTCAAAGTCTACTGAAATTCAGTACAGGCGAGTATGGACTCTTATTTCAAACACCGAGCAGAAACTTGGTGTTAAACTCATCCGAAGAAGTCGTGGCGGTTCAGGTGGTGGAGGCAGCTCACTTACCCCCGTAGCGGTCATGTTGCTTAAAAGGTATCACTTTCTTGAGAATGCCATGGCTGATGCTGCAAAGCATCTGGAGGATAAATACAAAAATGATAAGCGTTGAAGAAGCTCGGGAAAAGATATTTGAAAAGACTCCTGATCCAGCAGTAGAAATGCTGGCTCTGGAAAAGACGGCAGGCAGAATACTTGCAGAAGAGGTAGTCAGCGATATTGCGATGCCACCGTTTAACAGGAGTGCAATGGATGGTTTTGCCATACGGGGAATTGCTGATGAATACCGGTTGATGGATGAAATTCCTGCTGGCGTTCAACCGAAGCCAATAACTGAACATGGTTATGCCGCTCCGATAATGACCGGAGCTCCTGTTCCAGAAGGCGCTGACCGGGTGGTAATGGTGGAGGCAACCGGTGTAGCGGACGGAATGCTTACCATAAGAAAGATGCCTGTTGAAGGCGCTAATATCTGTTGGGAAGCAGAGGATATTACTAAGGGGCAGACTGTTCTTAAAAAGGGAACTTTAATTACTCCGGCAGAGGTGGGCATTGCTGCAATGTCAGGCAGAGAGGTGCTTTCTGTGTTCAGAAAGCCAGTGGTCAGCGTGCTTACAACCGGGTCAGAAGTTATACCACCTGTTCATATTCCAAAACCCGGGCAGGTTCGTAACGCCAATGGCGTTCTTATTTCTTCCTTTTTGACACAGGCAGGTTATCCTTCTGTAAAAGTTTTCCATTCAGCTGACGATCCAAAATCTTTGAAGAATGCTGCTGCACAGGCTTTGAGCATGTCGGATATTCTTGTTACTGCAGGCGGGGTTTCCATGGGAACACATGACTATGTGCCATCAGTTCTTGAAGATCTCGGTTTTAAATTTCACTTCAGAACAGTTGCTCAGAAGCCGGGGAAACCGTTTTCTTTTGCAACAGATTCCAGGGGAAAGATCATGTTCGGTCTTCCGGGAAACCCGGTGAGCGTTCTTGTTGGCCTGGAAATGTATGTTCTTGCCTGTCTTAGACTTTTTTCGGGTCACGACAGATTTCACAGAGAGGAACTGACAGGAAAACTCTCTGGTTCTATCAGGAAAAAGGTTGGAAGACTGAATTTCTTCAGAACAAAAGCAGAACTCACCGGAGATGGATGGGTGTTGAGTACTCCAGTCACTTCCGGTTCCGGAGACCTTATGAGTGCAAAAGGAACCAACAGCATTGCCTGGCTTCCCGCTGACAGTACCGGTGCTGAAGCAGGATCTTCTGTACCTTTTGCTCTTATGTCATGGTCCGGGGGAGAAAGCTGCTGGCAATGAAGGACGGTTTTGGCCGAATTATTGATTATCTGAGAGTTTCCGTTACAGACAGGTGTAATCTGAGATGCATTTACTGCATGCCGGAGTCTGGTATTCCACATATCGATCACGATTCCATTCTAAGACTGGAGGAGATCCAGCAGCTTACCGGATTGATACACCAGGCCCTTGGTCTAAGAAAAATCAGAATTACAGGCGGAGAACCGCTTGTACGCCACGGTATTGTTTCACTGGTCAGCGGAATCTCTCCGCTGGCGGAAACGGTGATGACTACCAACGGTGTTCTTCTGGGGGAGTTTGCTGCAGAACTGAAAGCAGCGGGGCTTTCCAGGGTAAACATAAGTATTGACAGCTTGAAGGATGAGGTGATCAGGGAAGTTACCAGGCGTGATGTCACCCTGAATATGATTGAGAAAGCCATCAGATTGGCGAAGAATAACGGCCTTGACCCTGTAAAGCTGAACTGTGTTGTACTGAAGGGAGTAAATTCCGGAGAGCTTGCAGACCTGGTAAGGTGGGCAGCAGACATGGGTACAACTATGAGATTTATTGAACACATGCCCATGACAGGTTCAGTATGCAGCCATGTGCCCCATGATGACATCCTGCGTGAGATCAGTATGGATCTGGGTTCCTCTGAATTCACTGGCACAGAAGGCACTGCAAATATGTATAAGACCGACTCTGGTTTACGTTTTGGGATCATTGCTCCTGTGGGGGGCGGGATGTGCGCGAACTGTACAAGACTCCGGCTTACAGCCGAAGGTGAACTGCTGCCTTGTCTTGCCGGGGGAGAATCCCTCAATCTTAGAGATATGCTTAGATCAGGGCGGAAGAACAGCGAGATGATCAGTGCTGTTCACGATCTTGTAGCAAAGAAACCGCATCATGGTGCTTGCGGCGGAGTAAGCATGTGGAGAATAGGCGGATGAGATCGCATCAAAGGCCAGAGAATGATATGCCGGAAGCGTTTAATCTGAAAGAGTTAAAACGCCGAACAACAGTGAAGTCACTTCTGTGGAGGGTTTGCCAATGAGTTTAACGCATTTGAATGAAGACGGTTATGCCAGGATGGTTGATGTTTCAGGCAAGAAGCCCACACACAGAACTGCCCTTGCAGAAGGGGTGATCAAACTTGGTGATGTTGTTATGGAAATTCTTGCCGGTGGTAATTCCCCAAAAGGCAATGTACTGAATACTGCAATTGTAGCGGGAATTCAGGCAGTGAAGAAAACCTCGGAACTGATACCCATGTGTCATCCGCTTCCTCTGCAGGGGGTGGACATCAGATTTGAGTTCAGCGGTAACGACTTGAAGTGTTTCTGCGCTGTATCCGCTGAAGCAAAGACCGGCTTTGAAATGGAAGCTCTGATGGGTGTAACCACGGCATTGTTGACAGTTTACGATATGCTGAAGGCTGTGGACAAATCCATGGAGATAACAGGTATACGCCTTCTGAAAAAAACAGGCGGCAAATCCGGTACTTTTACAGCAGATGTGCCAGTCGAGAAGTAACATCAGGAATTTGTGCACTGACAAAAATTAAGAAAATACTGTTACTGGTTAACCGGATAACAAAAGTTTGTATATCTGATGATATATGGATTTGGCTAAAGCATAGAATTGTGTTACAGTTTTCATTCCGGGAATGCCATCGGGTATCAAACCCAGATCTGAAGGATATCTGGTCTCTGTGTAAACAGCATTGATCTCATCAAGGACATCCTCTTCAATCTCTATTACAATACCGTAGGTCTCAATAATGCCAAGCAGTCTTCTGAGGTCGTGAGTTCGAGGTATTCTGCTGTTTTTGTCTTCAATAATGGCTTTAAATGCTTTCTCAATTGTCTGCTGACAATGGAATACTGAGTTCTGAGATAAATGCGGTTCTTCCATCAGTTTCAATGCTGAATCCAGATCGACTTTGGCAAAGAGAATCCATTCACTAACTTGCTTTGTCATA
This sequence comes from Candidatus Sabulitectum sp., assembly GCA_029934845.1. Classification (GTDB taxonomy): domain Bacteria; phylum Fermentibacterota; class Fermentibacteria; order Fermentibacterales; family JCC-6; genus Sabulitectum. Next base: position 829 of record JAOZLN010000206.1, on the reverse strand, counting down.
CAGTATTCTACCCGTATTCATTATTTCTTCAATAAACAGGTTTTTCTGATCGCTCATTATCTCAATCTCTTTCGAAGTAAACACAAGCAGATCAATAGGGATTTTTCTGTTAATACTCCGCAGGGATCTTCTGAGCTCAAGTTTCATTTTCATTTTTTCTTCATATGTCCCTGGGATTGTATTTATGTCAAGAATTACCAGTAAATCTATGTCACTGTCTTTCTTGAACCCTTCAGTATTAGCCGAACCAAATAGAACTATTTGTAGTGGATTATGCTTAATAAGAATATCAAGAATTTCCTCAAGGTATCTGCCTGCTCTTGTTGGTTCCTGCGATCCCATGGCTTCCATTCTGTATCAGCTGAATTCATCACAATAAACACCAACTAAAGAATAATCAGTGCAACCGGCAGTGTCAATCAGAAGGGGAAGGGTTTCAGGATGTTCTGGAACTGCGCAGGAGCCAATAGCTGGTCGAGCCCTGATGTCTGAGAGAAATTACTTTCAGGCATTGAATTGATTGAGTATAATTTGGGATGAGGTGGTGCAGCTTAAGGTTGGCAGGCAAATATGCAAAAGGTAATTAGAAATACGACCCACGAAGAGCAGACTCGGGAAGACAGAGAATTCTGGAGAAAGCAAACTCCAGAGTACAGGCTGGATATTCTTGAGCAGTTACGCTTACAGGCAGGCAGGTTCTTGTATGAATATCCAGCCCGATTTCAAAGAGTTGTTAGAGCTACTCGAAAGAAATAGAGTCGATATCAAGTACTACCAGCAAGTTTATATCGCTGCCGGACTGTAAAGCACTTGAGATCATAGTTCGTTT
>JAOZLN010000024.1:10312-15042 GCA_029934845.1 Candidatus Sabulitectum sp. | reverse complement strand
CACACCTGAGAAAGTGAAGGCCTGTGCGGATGCAGGTGCCGGAGCCGTTGTGCTTAAGTCGATCTTTGAAGAACAGATCGAAGCTGACCTTGGAAACATGGCCGGTGATGGGGCATGGTATCCCGAAGCTGCAGACTACATAAACAGCTACGGAATGCATAATGCAGTTTCAAACTACCTGGAGCTCCTGGAAAAATCCAGAAGTTTGACAGACATACCGATCATGCCAAGTATCCACTGTTTTGGTAAGGGAAACTGGACCGATTTTGCAAAACAGCTGGAGAGTGCTGGCGCTTCAGCCATTGAGTTGAATGCATATATCCTTCCATCAGACCCGCGTAAAACAGGCAGAGAGAATGAGAACACCATTCTTGATATAGTGTCTGATATTAAATCCCAGATCAGTATTCCAGTTGCAGTAAAGATAGGATCCCACTTTTCCAGCATCTCTTCGTTTGTCAGTGAGCTTGATGGTTGCGGTGTTGACGGTATTGTTCTTTTCAACAGATTCTTCAGAATTGATTTTGATATAGAGAACCTGTCAGTTGTGAAGGGCTCTATGTACTCTACACCTGATGAAACAGAACAGGTTCTTCGCTGGGTAAGCCTGATAAGCCCTGTAACATCATGTGACATAGCTGCAACAACCGGAATACACGATGGTGAAGCTGTTGTAAAACAACTGCTGGCAGGTGCCAACGCTGTTCAGATATGCTCTACTCTCTACAAAAATGGCCTCGGCGTAATGGCAGATATGCACGGGTTTGTGGCAAACTGGATGAATCGTCACAACTACAACAGCATTGAAGACTTCCGCGAAAGACTCAGCAGCAGGAACAGCGGAAACCCTGCAGAATTCCAGCGTGTTCAGTTCATGAAGGCATCTGTAAAGGCATAACAGAACCGAGTTCAAGCCGGGTGATCATGCCCGGCTTTTCTGTATTTTTCCTGCAACCAGATAGCTTCCTGCTCCTGCAAGCAGCAGTCCGATCACGAAATTCAATGTTACAGTTTCGCCAAGCATTATAATTGCAAGAATTGTTGCTACAGCCGGCTTTAGCAGAAATATAGTAGATGTCTTTCCGGCTCCGATCTTCCTGATGGCAATCATGAAAGTGACATATCCCAGCCCGCTGACTCCAATTCCCAGGAAGAGAAATGACGGCATTTCTGACCCCAGCGGTGCGGGGCTCATGGGAATGCCCCTGGCAATAAGCCATACAGCAAGCGCAACAAGACCGAAAGCGAAAGAGATAACATTAACTGTTATGGGATCAGAGCTCAATGACGCTTTTCTGCTTAGAATTATGTACAGGGCGAATGTGATCGATGCAAGCAGCGAATAAAGGGTTCCAGAGTTAATTGTCAGCGTGTACATCCCTGTTACCAGAATAAGACCTGCAACCCCCAGAAAAAGCCCGGCACCTTTTCTTTTCGTGAACTTTTCCCAGCCGATGGCAGCTGCGATCAGAACCACAAAAACAGGGTTGGAACCGAAGATGGTTGCCGCTCTGCAAGCCTCAGTATTTTTAACCGCAAGCTGAAGAAATGACATGCTCATGAATGTGTTGAGAATTCCCATCAGCGCAAGAAGAGATACTTTTTTCAGAGATAGATTTACCTTCTTTCTTCTTACAAGCATCGCAATTCCAAGAACTGCTGTGCCGCATACAAATCGCCAGAAGGTAAGTACCAGCGGGTCGATAGACCCCATCAACGGCTTGCTGGCCACTTCCATGGATGCGAAAAGAAGAAGGGTAATTATGAAACTGAGTATTCCCAAGAATTTGCTCCTGAACAGATCGGGGGAGCCAGGCTCCCCCGGTTTTATCTCTTATTGATCAGTGGCACTCGGCAACGATCTCGATGAAACTGTCCGCTTTTAAACTGGCTCCACCCACAAGTGCTCCATTAATATCTTTGCCTGACATTACTTTAGCAGCATTTGACGGTTTCACACTACCGCCGTATATGATCCCGACCTCTCCTGCGAACTCTTCGTCCAGGATCTCTGCTATCCACTGACGGATAAGGCCATGTATTCTTTGAGCCTCGTCAGGCGTAGCAGTTTTTCCTGTGCCGATGGCCCAGACAGGCTCGTAAGCTATAACCAGATTGTAGGGATCGGCATCTTCCATACCTGACAGAGCAGATTCAAGCTGACCTCGGATAACCTCCTCGGTTTTTCCAGCCTCCCTCTGTTCAAGAAGCTCTCCGACGCAAAGAACGCACGACAACTCTGCAGCAAGACCGGCTTTAACTTTTTTCCTGACGATCTCATCGGTCTCGCCAAGAATGTGTCGTCTTTCGCTGTGCCCGGCAAGGAACCAGGAGCAACCTGCCTCTTTAAGCATTGCTGCACTGATCTCTCCGGTATAAGCGCCCTTTTCTTCCCAGAAAAGGTCTTGTGCACCAAGGTGAATACCTGCTTTTTCCGCCAGAGGGGCAAAAGCCGCGAGAAGTGTGAACGGTGCAAACAGAACTACATCAGCTCCAAAATAGTTTACATTCCCATCGTCAAGCAATGTTAAGTACTCAATGCCCATTGAGAGAGAACCGTTCATCTTCCAGTTTGCTCCTACAAATGGCTTAACACCATCGATCCGCAGGTGTTCAAGAGCTGGAAGCTCCTCACCCTGCAGAAGTTTCAAAGAAGCTCCACCACCGGTTGAAACATGGGTGATCTGTTCAGCAACGCCTGCCTCACGGACAGCCCTCATGCTGTCTCCACCACCGACTACTGCTATTGTACCATAAGAGGTTGCATCGGCCATAAATGCGGCAAGCTGTCTTGTACCTACATCGAAAGGTCGGATCTCGAACAATCCCATGGGACCGTTCCATACAATAGTTTTGCTCTTCAGCATGGTTCTGCGAAACAATTCGATGGATTCAGGTCCTATATCAAATCCGGCCATGTCTGCCGGCAGATCATCAAATCGCCTGACAACAGCCTCATCTCCATGATCTTTAGATGGAGCACAGACAATGTCAACAGGAAGAATAAGGTTCACTCCTCTTTCTTCTGCTGCCTGAATAATATCTTTTGCAGTCTGAATTGTATCCTTTTCAACAATACTGGTACCAGTCTCAAGACCCATCGCCTTGTAGAAGGTGAATGCCATGGCTCCACCAACGATCAAATTGTCCAGTTTGGGAAGGACATTCTCGATAACAGCAACCTTGTCGCTGACTTTTATGCCACCCAGGATCACCGTATAAGGTTTTCTTGGGTGTCTGATAAGCTCTCCGAATACCCGCAATTCCTTTTCAACCAGGAAACCCACATAGCCCCCGCCAAGAATCTCCGGGACACCCACCATAGATGCGTGCTCTCTGTGGCTGGTGCCGAAGGCATCGTTAACATAAATATCACCAAGCACAGCAAGTTTTTTTGCGAACCCGGACTCGTTAGCCGTTTCTTCCGGATGAAAACGAAGGTTCTCAAGAACCAGCAGTTCTCCTGGACCAAGTCCGGCAGCCATGGCTTCAACCCTTTTACCAACACAATCCCGGGCAAAAAGAATGCGGGTTTCAGTTAGTATTTCCTTCAATTTCTCTGCTACGGGTTTCATGCTGTAATCCGGAACGATCCTGCCCTTGGGCCTGCCCAGATGCGAAGCAAGAACCACCGGTGAACCCTGTTCAATGAGATATCGGATGGTTCTGAGAACTGATCTTATCCGTGTATCATCAAGTATCTTCCCATCCTCGATGGGAACGTTGAGATCAGCGCGAAGGAATATTCTTTTCCCGCCGGTCTTAAGGTCTCGAATTGACGGATACTGCATGCTAGAACCCCTTTGTAGCCATAAGTACAAGCATGTCAACCATTCTTGACGAGTAACCGAATTCGTTGTCATACCATGAGAGAACCTTAAGCATCCGTGGTCCTATCATCTTTGTGATCTGACTGTCAAAGATGCTGCTGTGCTGGTTACCAACAATATCTGTTGAAACCAGAGGCTCATCAGTGTACTGAAGAACACCCAGCATTGATGTTTCAGAAGCTGCCTTCATTGCACTGTTCACTGCCTCTACAGTTGCGTCTGTCTTAAGCATGCAGACAAGATCAACCAGAGAACCATCAGGTACAGGCACTCTTACTGCCATACCATCCAGCTTTCCCTCCAGTTCCGGAATAACAAGGGAAACTGCAGCTGCTGCACCAGTGGTTGTGGGTATTACATTAATTGCAGCAGAACGGGCTCTTCTCATATCTGAATGAGGCAGGTCAAGAATTCTCTGATCGTTTGTATAAGCATGTATTGTGGTCATAACACCGGTTTCAATGCCAAAAGTATCGTTAAGTACTTTTGCCACTGGAGCAAGACAATTGGTGGTGCAGCTTGCTGTACTTACAACATCATGGATCTCCGGATCGTAAAGATCTGAATTCACACCAAAAACAACAGTCAGATCAGCACCGGCTTTACCTTTTGCAGGTGCACTGATAATCACTTTTTTTGCACCTGCCTGTATGTGGTACGCAGCCTTTTCCCGTGTTCTGAAAAAACCGGTGGATTCTATAACTATATCCACACCCATTTCTTTCCAGGGCAGCTTCAAAGGATCAGGCTGACTTGAAACCACGAAAGAGTCTTTACCGGCAATGATCCTTTTCCCATCTACCTTGACCTCACCTGGAAACACCCCGTGTACAGAATCGTACTTAAGCAGATGAGCCAGCATAGCAGGATCAGTAAGATCGTTTACAGCAACAATATCAG
>JAOZLN010000024.1:0-10302 GCA_029934845.1 Candidatus Sabulitectum sp. | reverse complement strand
TCCGTATTCATATCAATTTCATCATGTTTTAGAGACTGTCTGTAAACCAGCCTGCCTATTCTACCAAAACCATTGATAGCAACTTTTATTGACACGGTTCTTTCCTCCCCTGTATATCAGCCGAAGAATAATTCGGCTGTTTTGATGTGTTCCTCTGGAACGGTTTTAAGAGTTCCTACGGCTTCCGTAAGATCCGCTGCTATAATTTCAGTACCACGAAGAGCTGCCATCTTGCGATTCTCTCCGGATTCTCCTATTTCAACAGCCTTAACCCCAAGCCGTGTGCCAAGCACCCTGTCAAATGCTGAAGGGCTTCCTCCTCGCTGAACATGACCAAGAACAACATGTCTTGTTTCAAGACCGGTCCGGTCTTCAATCTCGTTCTTCAGAACCTCCCCTATTCCAATACCTGTGCCCAGCTGGACATGACCGAATGAATCCATTTCCGCAGAATGGTAAACATGCCGGGCAAGACCGGGATCAATGGCGCCTTCGGCAACTGCCACAATAGCATATCGCCTGCCCTGCTCGTAGCGTTTCTTCAAAAGAGCACACACATTATCGGTATCAAATTCTTTTTCCGGAGTAAGAATAACATGTGCCCCGCCTGCCATGCCTCCGTACAAAGCCATCCAGCCCGCATGACGGCCCATGATCTCTACCACCATAACCCTCTCGTGACTTCTGGCAGTGGTCTTAAGTTTATCAATTGCATCCATCACATTGTTTATGGCACTGTCAAATCCGAACGTGTAATCAGTTGCGGAAAGATCGTTGTCTATGGTCTTCGGTACACCAACAACTGAAAGACCCATTTCAGCCAGAGAATCAGCAACTCCAAGAGTATCCTCTCCGCCTACAGCTACAAGAACATCAATGTCATTCTCTTTGACGGTATCAATTATTCTTTCAAGACCATTCTCGATCTTCCTGGGGTTTGTTCTGGAAGAGAAAAGAATAGTGCCTCCTATTGTGTGTATATCACGAACAGATTCTCTGTTCAGAGCCACGGTGGTGTTCTCTATTGCACCCTTCCACCCTCTGAGAAAACCTGTAACTTTGTGCCCGCCTGCTTCAGCACGCACCACTACACCCCTTATTACTGCATTCAGACCGGGAGCGTCACCGCCACCGGTGAGTATTCCAAAGTGCACCTGTCTACCTCCTGTTGTTTTCTTTTAAACGGCACGGTGACTGCGGAGCAGCACCGATCTTCTGTGAATACAATTCAAACTGTTCAAGTGAAAGAGACTGGCCTCCGTCAGACAACGCTTTGTCTGGATCAGGATGCACCTCGATCATCAATCCGTCGGCACCGGCGCCAAGTGCTGCCAGTGATAATGGTAGAATAAGATCCCTTCTGCCTGCAGCATGACTGGGATCAACAATTACAGGAAGCCCCAGGGAATTCCTTGCAAGCGGCACTGCAGATATATCCAGAGTGGAACGGGTCCATGTTTCAAAGGTTCTTATTCCTCTTTCGCAAAGAACAACACTTTCGTTTCCCTCTTTAAGAATGTACTCTGCAGCCAGAAGCCACTCTTCAACAGTTGCCATGAATCCGCGTTTCAGAAGAACAGGCATTCCACTGCGCCCGATCTCACTGAGAAGGGCAAAGTTGTGCATATTGCGGGCTCCAACCTGAAGCATGTCAACATATTCGGAGGCTATTCCGATCTGTTCCGCCGACATTACCTCGGTAACAACCGGAACACTGTATTCATTCCCTGCTTTTCTTAACATCTTCAGGGCATTAACGCCGAGTCCCTGGAAAGAATATGGAGATGTCCGAGGTTTCCATGAGCCTCCTCTTAACATTTTTGCTCCACACTTAACAACAGTCTTAGCAGTGGCCATCATCATTTCTTCATTCTCAACAGAGCATGGGCCTGCTATCATTACAATCTCCGGCCCGCCAAAGAATGCATCTCCTACTCTGACCTCCCGTACCAGCATGTCAGACCCTCCCCAGATTGTTCATGATGGATCGGATGACTTCCCTGACAATACTGTCCGAGAGGGGTCCGGGGTTGTGTCCCATTGCATTGTTTATCTGCTCTTCAACCCAGTTCGGGTTGTATCCTGCATCAACTTTTTCCATAAGATCCGCTCTGGTATTGAGCAACTTAACAAGATCGACATCAAGTCTTAGAAGCTCTGCCCGATAGTCAGGGGCAATATCCTGTCTGGCTATCCTTGCTCTGTCCAGTTTCCCGGTACTGGTTCTGGGAAGACTGTTGCTGAAAAAATACTTCCTGGGCATCTTGAAATCCTCAAGAATATCGGAAAGAAAAGTTCTCAGCTCATGTTTGTTCAGTTCAACCCCGCCGGGAAGAACAATGTAGGCAACCGGTGCTTCTCCCCTGCCCGGGAAATCCTTACCAACAACACATACATCCAGAATCGAGGGATGCTTAAGAATTGCAAGTTCTACTTCACTGGGATAGACCTTAAGTCCGGAAGCCTTAATAAGACCTCCCCGTCTGCCTGTAAAATAGAGTCGCTCGTTGCGTCTGGTGAAAATATCACCTGTTCTGTACCATCCATCAACAAGAATCTCGGAGGAATCCGATCTTTCTCCAAGATATCTATTAACAATACCCTCACCGGCTATCCACAATTCCCCTCTGCCATTTCCTTCCACAACACCTTCATCATTCCGAAGTTGTACACTGTATCCAAAAACCACTGAAGAAAAACCAATAATTCCGGGATCACCAATAAGAACCACCCCGGAGGTCTCTGTGCTGCCCCATACAGGGATGATCTTTTTCCCGGTTCGTTCCTCAAAAGTGGTTAGAAGCCTCTCGGTGATACGCATGCCTCCTGTTTCCACAATACGAAGTGATGAAATATCAGCATCTTCCCGACTGGCAAGTCTGCTTAAGGCATCCAGCTGCGGCGGAAGCCCCATAAGAAAAGTAACCCTGTTCTCGCTGATCATGTGAATGTGCTGTCTGGGATAAACCGAAGGCTCAAGAACAGTAGTAGCCCCCAGATAGAGACCTCTCATGATAATTTCGTGAGGATGCCCAATAACCCCGAAAAGAGACATCAGTACATCATCAGTATCAAGTCCCAGATCTTCGCATACGGAAGCTGTATTGATCAATAATTCCCGGTGCGAAGTAACAGCGACCTTTGGAAGGCCGGTAGACCCGCTGGTAACATTCATGTAAAACTCGTCGAAAGTGTCAACCGGGGGACTGCCATTAGGCGAAAGAGCAGGTGAAACAATATCAGATCTGCCGAAAGGCAGCAGAGTGCCGGCCTTCCAGCCGTCAATCTCCATTCCCTCCCAGCAAAGAATAAAACGCTTATTCCATCTGGTGAACACCATTTCTCTGTCTTCAGACAGCCAGCTGGGATTCAACACCAGAAAGCGAGCTCCGACCTTTGATATGGCTGTAAAAGCAACAGGTAAACCACAGGAACGGTCAACCTGTACCCCTACAAGGGTACCCTTCTCAACCCCTGCAGTTTGCAACCTGCTGGCCAGGTGCTCCGAAGCCCGGTGCCACTGGGCATATGTAAGGGAGCTGTCACCATCCAGCAGGGCTATCTTGTCCGGGGTATCCTTGGCCCACTGTTCAAGCAGGCCATGGATAGTAACACTTGTTCTATTCAACCTTTTTGCCGCAATCGGGACAGAACTTGCTGCCGGCCGGAATGTCGGCACCACACTCACACTTTGTTCCACCACCTATTTTTGCTCCACAGGAGGGACAGAATTTACCTCCGGCTGGAACCGGCTTTCCGCAGGAAGGACAACTCTCGGCAAGAGGCTTTCCGCATTCCGGACAGAATTTACCGGAAACAACGGATTTCCCACATGATGGGCAGACCACCATTGCAGCAGCAGTTCCAGCAGCAGCAGCGGCCACCGGAACGGCTCCACCACCGCCCTGGGGTGCCATTGCCTGGCCCATCTGGTTGGCCATTACCATGCCCATACCAAGCCCGGCGCCCATTCCAACACCGGCGCCTGCTGCACCACCGCCTCCACCTGCCTGAGCCGCATCACCTATTGCAGTGGCTGTCTTGAATCTCATGTACTCGCCCATGTCGCCAAGAACGCCCATTCCGCTTCTCTCATCGATCCGCTTCTGAACTTCCTCGGGTGGTGTGATGGCACTGATGTAAAAATCAACCATCTGGATGCCGTACTTGCTGAAGTCATCGGTAAATCTTGCTTTTGCAAGAGTACCGAGTTCATCGTACTTTGCAGCCAGATCAAAAATGGTAGACATGGTCTCACCAAGAAGATCGGCAAGCCTGCTGATGATGATATTCTTCAGGAAACCTTCAATATCTCCTGTGGAATACTTTCCTTCAGTTCCAACGATCTTGTTCACAAAAAGAAGACTGTCAACAATCTTCATGGAGAAATTACCAAAAGCACGAAGTCTTACCATGGAGAGTTCCGAGTCACGGAAAATTATCGGCTCTTTCGTGCCCCACTTCAAGTCGGTAAAGGTCTTCTTGTTTATGTAGTAAACTTCTGCCTTGAACGGAGTGCCTTCACCGGCAAATGCCATATCAACCAGACCGGCAAGAACGGGAATATTCTGGGTGGTAAGGGTATGTCTACCCGGCCCGAGAACATCCATTGCCTTGCCATCGCGGTAAAATACTGCCTCCTGGCTTTCTCTAACCACGCACTGGCTGCCAAGACGGAATTCACCGGAACCCTGCTCCGGTATTCTGTGTGCTATCTCTTTACCGGAATTGTCCATGAATTCAATTATTTCAGGTCTTTTAAACATGCTGCCTCCCCCTAATTAATTGGTGTGTTGTTCTGGAGGTCTACCATAAGAGAGCTTCTACCCTCAACCCTATGGATAAAGTCATCAAGACCGGCAATGGCCACCTCAAGAGTTTCTTTCACTCCGGTTCCGCTGTCAACGGCGGATCCGAGTGCCTCAAAATCAACCTGCATCTTCTCTACCTCTTCAGTAAGAGCGCAGTCGAATTCGTAGAGTTTATCCAGCTCGTTCTCTTGCACTTTGTGCATATCGAACCATCCTCTGTATCCGCGGGCAGCAAATCTGACTTTGTCAGCAGCCATCTCCAGCTTTTTTGTCAGCCTGTCAAAGCCTCCTGCTGCGTTCAATGCATCAGGACCTTTGAGGTTGGCAAGACCACTTGTTGCTATTGCCAGAAGCCCCTCGATCTTAGTGGCAAGCATTGCTCTGAAGAGGGCGTCATTGTCTCGCCTTTCTTCTTTGCCCTTGTAGCCCTTGTACCCCGGAATAATTCTTATGGCCTTTTCCAGGAAATTAAGCTGTCTTCCGTCACTCATCCCATCCTCCTGACATGTTGTTACCGTCCAATATACTCATGAGTATCATACCTATATACAACAGGCGTTCGCGTCAATAAGAGGGTGACCCCGCAGGTTATGCTCAGCGTACCGATCTAATGTTCTGAGCATGGCCTGATGCTGTCACTGCAAAAAGATGCTCTCCTGTTCCATCCCCCCTGCTGACAAAAAACAGATACCCATCTGTTGTATCCGGATTGGCCACTGCTTCAAGGGATGCTGTCCCCGGTGAGCATATTGGGGACGGAGGAAGACCCGGGTTCCTGTAAGTATTGAAAGGACTTGCTATTTCAAGATCACTGTAAAGCAGAACCTCCCGAACCTCTCCCAGGGCGTACTGAACTGTTGCACAGCTTTCCAGCCTCATGGAAATTCGAAGCCTGTTAAGAAAAACTCCTGCAATAAGATCACGCTCAGCGTCTGATGCGGCTTCCCTCTCTACTATGGAAGCAAGGATCACAGCATCAAACGATGAGAGCCCGAGGGCTTCACATTTTTCTTCCCATTCTGCGTCCATCACCTCGAAACCGGTTCTTACAATTGTGTCTATCACATTCCATGGCGGCATTGAATCGGCAAACTCATACGTCTCAGGAAACAGATATCCCTCAAAACATGGAATGCCCATTGCTTCCAGGTACTCTATTTCTCTTGACAGATCCTGAAGCTCCGATAGAGGAATCCCAAGAGATTCCGAGATGACCTGCAGGCTCTGTTCCATTCGAAGCCCCGGAGGAAGCGTTACCCAGCTTGTTGCCACTGGTATCACCTCACCGGAAATGAACTTCGCCAGTATTGAATCCACCTCCATGGTATCTCCAAGACTGTAATTCCCCGCTTGAAGCGAGGAGCCCTGGAAATTCAGTCTGTAGTGCAAAAGCACTATCCACCTGCTTCTGACCAGCCCGCTTTGCTCAAGAGCCTGTGCAGCATCCCGCACACCCCATCCCTGCTGGAGGGCAAACTCTGTGGTAATACCCTGCCCGGGTGGGGATTCCAATTTGCGGACAAGGATCAACCCTGCAAGCCCCACTGCGAGAACAAGAATTAAGACCTTAATTAGAATTTTTTTCATATCAAGTTCAGATACCTTTTCAGTATTTCGCAGGCTGCCAGTGAATCCACCCGGCCCTTCCTGTCTTTTTTACCAAGCAACTGCGCTGCAGCCACTGTTGAACCAACCTCATTGATCAGCTCCACAACAAATCCGTACTCTTCGAGCCAGCGGGAAAACAATTCAACCTCAACACTTAATTCAGTTGGCTTTCCAGATGATGCAACCGGCAGCCCCAGTACTATCTTCACCTCTTCATACCTGGCAGACAATTCTTCAAGCCTTCCCCTGATCTTGCTCCAGGACCCAAACACGGCATCTACAGGCAGAACAACTCCTTCACGAAAAACTGCAACTCCGGTTTTCTTTTTTCCGTAATCCAGACCGATAAGCACCATCAGAAAACCCTTTTCCGGAGGTTGTTCATTCCTGCTCTGTAGGAAAAGAGCGCAGTAGCAAGACCCACGGGAATCATAAGATAAATTATTGAATTCCGCACTGGTACAGCAAGCATCATCTCTGTAAAGTTATCTGTCATGTATCTTCGTGTAACCCATGAAAGTACTGTAACAATAAAAAGCACAAACGCAACCGAAGCAAAAGCGGCGATAATACCTCCCTGCCCGCTGCTGACGCTGACGGCACTGCCTGCACCACGTCGAAGAAAAACACAGCCTAGAGAGGTGTTCATGGTGGAAAGCACAACTGATGTAATAAAGATACAGGCAACAGATTCTATCTGCAGAAGCACTCCGGCACCTATGCTGTGAGTAGACAGCCAGGCAAGAATACTTGCAGGTATTGCAGACAACAGCAGAGCCTGCGTCCACTTTGACCGGTAAAGCAGCTCTCTGCCCCCTGGAAGTTGAATAAGAGCATGAAGCCCCGGAGACTCCATGCTTGGCGCCGGAAAGGCAAATCTTACCATCATAGTAGCCACCACGAAAGCACTGAAAGAAATATTTATGAATATCCCCACAGCCAGCCAGTAAGGATTGGAAAAATCAATGGGAAATCTGTTCAGGTTCACAACATAGATGGAAAACATTCCTGCCAGCAATCCCAGCTGACTCCATTGAACAGGATCCCGGAGGAACAGCAGCAGATCTTTTTGAAATATGGTGGATTTTCTTCCACCACCGCGGAAGAATTGAGATGACTGGTACCTGGCTGAAACTGCACTGCTTCTGTTCCATGACCTCAGGTAATTTTTTGTTGCGAACAACAGTGCCAGTACTGAAAGTATCAGTGCTTCAAAAACCAGGACTAATGCAGGCTTGATCTGTCCCTGAGTCATCGCTTTCAAGAAGAGGACATGAGGCCAGTAACCTGAATTCTGTCCGGGAAGATCTGAAACAAAAGACTGAAGGCTTCCAAGCTTCATCCCTGGAGCTTCCTGAATAACTATATCGGAACTGCTTCCACTTGCAAAGAAGAAAAGAGCACCGCTTCCAGCGATCAGAGCAATGCCTCCGAAAAGCTTCCAGCCGCTTGTGCCTCCAAATTTACCCAGAAGGACTGTAACAACAGTTCCCATGGCGGTCCATGCCAGAAGAAGAAAAGGATAGAGGAGAATTCCCATCACAAGATTGACTTCTGTAGTCTCCAGACCGTGAGCAAAGGCAAGCAGCATGGGAATACCCATTAGAAGCATTGTCCACCCGGCAAAGAACCAGCTCTCCAGCACAGCAGAAACAGCAAGAGAAGAGTGGTTTACTGCAGCGGACAGAAGCAGCGTGATACGGGATGATCTGTAAAGAGAGGAATTACCGGTAATAAGAGAAGAAACCCCCACAAATACACCAAGGGCAAGAAGGGCCATGCCAAACAAACGGGAAGCCAGAGCGGTACCGAACCCGAACAGCTGGGTATCCAGCGAAGAAAGATATCCGAACAGCCCGTAAAACATGTAGTAGAAACCAACAGCCATAACTGACAGGGTAATTACACCGGAGATCAGTTTGAGACGGTTTGACTGCCATTCACCGGCAACAGCACCGGTAAAAGATCTTATCTGCATAACAAAAAGAACAATGAGATGTTTGTACATGCACCTAAGATAGTAAGAAAATGTGTGGCTATGTACCGAACACTTTAACTATCTCTCCGAAGAAGATCCTGTGAAAATCTTTTTCAGGGTAAACCTTCGAGGCTGTGTCTGTAATAAAGCAGGCAGGGTCCATGTTCTGTGCGTACATCTTCCGGCATTCCAGGATCAAAGAAGCCTGACTGTAGCTTGGAGAAAGAACAGATGATGATTCCATAAGGGTTAATGCGGTTTCTGCAAGTTTGTCGCCATCTCTTCCGGAAACCGTTCCCAGATGTTGAAGGTCCTTGTGGTATTCCTTCGGGAATGCGCAGAGGGTAAAGCAGTCGGATCTTTCAAGATACTGCATGGTGTACCTCTGGGGTCTTACCACTATCTGGGCGAATGGTCTGTTCCACATGCAGCCAATGCTTCCCCAGGCAACTGTCATCATGTTGCAGTCTTCCATTGTTCCTGCAGTAAGCAGAAGCCATTGATTCTTCCACAGATCAACCGCTTTCAGCGTGAACTCTTTCGCCTTGATCTCTTTCATATCTGCTCCGTTTATAGTTTTATAAGTTTCAGGGATGAGCTCTCTCCACTCACGCCTTCAGCAACAAAAACATACACACCTTGCGGAAGTGAAGATCCATTCCACTCCCAGTCACCTTCAGTTTCACAACTGCCCACAATCCGCCCTGTTGAATCGAACACACTTATCGTTCCAGCTTGTGACATGGTAAGTGCAACAGTGGAAGAGAATGGATTACATGAAGCACTCAGCTCAAGGCCGGGCAGAAGGGTACCTGCTGTTTCGATACCTGACATTTCGTACTGGGGATACCACGGAGGGCTCTGGTTGAAGAGCCTCTCATCGTACTCCGGAAATATATTGAAACCTCCTGTTCCTGAACTGGTATAGCCTTCCGCCTGCAGCTGCATCCCGCCGTACATTGTAAAATTCACAGCAGGTCTGGGCTGTGAATAATTTTCCGCTACCAACTCTCCCTCAAGAAGAAGAAGTGACGCACTGTAGACGAAACTTTCTTCTGTTTCTATGTGGAACGGCGAGTCCCAGTCAGAGTCCGGTTTGTCTGCAATGACACCGTCTCCGAAAACAGAGACAAGCCCCAGCATCCCCGGTGAATCCCCGTTGTACTCCAGCGGCCCTGCAAAGTAGATGCTTCCCTGTGAACCAATGGTCAGATCCCGGGAGAAACCCTGTGAATCCGGGTGGTCTTTAAGATAGAACATATGGGTGGAGGAATTCTCTATCCAGACAACCGGCTCGGCGAGATCGCTCAGAAGATAAACTACAGGAGTCGAGTACTCTTCTGTCTTCACGGATATCTGTCCGTCTTCCAGAAGTATCCTGGAGCCGTCGGGCACCTCTGCGGTTGTAAGATAGAGGCCATAATTCATTGCTGCAGCACGAACGATCTGCCACTCTACCTGGTCAGCACCAAAGGGAAGCGGGTCTACTCCCAGATTAAACCATGGTGGCCCCTGTTCCATGTTCTCGTAGGGCTCTATCCACAAATTCTCGTAGTGTGGAACTGTAATGTGAGGGCCAGATGAGGAGGGTCCGTAAACATAGTAATCAGATGAAAGAGCGAAGCTGTAAAAGAAAATGTCGTTCTCTCTTCCCGGTGAGCTGCTGTAAATAACAACAGGGCCATTTGCCCGGTAAGGCCCTCCAAAGTGGTAACCATCACAGTAGTACCCGTTCAGCGTGGGTTCATCAAGGAAGCAGTTGTAATAAGAGTAGCTGCCCTCCTGGGCCATAAGAGAAAAAGCAAAAAGCGCAGGAAGCAGTACAAACAGTTTTGTCATGAAAACAAATCCTTTCTGAGTAGTATTGGTAATATTGTATGAAAGAATTTTTACTAAAACAAGGGA
>JAOZLN010000205.1 GCA_029934845.1 Candidatus Sabulitectum sp. | reverse complement strand
CTGTAAACAACCCCGATTACTCTTCCCGACACGCAGAAAGGGCGCCTGTGAGGCGCCCTTTCCTGAAATCTATAGCCCAATTACCTTACAACAGTCATTCTGCTGGAAACAGTACCACCATTGATGGTAGCGCGAACGAAGTAAACTCCGCTGCCCATTTCTGCAGGGATCTGCCAGTTGTAGGCGTTGGCGCCGGACTCAATGTCTGAGTTGTCGATGTTGGCCACTCTGCGACCTGTTACATCGAAAACAGAGATATCAGCAGCACCGGAAACAGCAGTGTAAACATTGAAAGATGCGAAGTTGCTTACAGGGTTGGGACTGATGTTGCTTATGCCCAGAGCTGCCGGAAGAGCTGCTCCCTGGCTTTCCTCTGTACCGGTCATGGAAAGTGCAGCAACAACTGCCTGGTATGCATCCACACGGCCTGCGCCGTAGGTATTGTCTTTTCCACTTGTGCCAAGATCGAGGCTTGTTACCTCAATAATGCTGTCCATCTGTGCAACGGTAAGTGCGGGATTTGCACTGAGAATCAATGCAGCAACACCTGCAAGGTGGGGTGTGGCCATTGAAGTACCACTCATTGTGGTGTATCCACCGTTCCATGCTGTACTTACAACATCAACACCAGGTCCGCTGATATCTGGATCAATTAAGCCTGTATCAGGATAATCACTCCAGCAGACAACAGGACCACGGCTGGAAAAACTTGCGATAACATCAGAGCTGTTTGTTGCACCAACTGTTACAACAGCAGAGTTTCCACCATGCAGTACTTGATCTGGGTGGAACCATGGTGGAGGACCATCACCTGGAGAAAGAACTGTGCTAGCTCCAGGACCGCTGTTAGCAGCTGCTACACTGTGGTAAAGACCGGCAGTAAGTGAGTTTTCATTGGCAGTTCTCAGAGATACATTGCCCTGACCTGAACCAAGTGAGGTTGACATCACTGAGGCACCATGGTCTGCAGCAAATTCCATTGCCTGAATCCATGTAGGCTCTCCGCCACCGTAGTAGTTGATCCTGATGGCCATAAGAGTTGCTGATGGAGCTACTCCTGTCTCTGTTCCGCTAGTACCCATACCAGCTATAGACCCACCTGTATGCGTGCCATGACCATGAGTGTCCATAGGGTCATTATCATTGTCGTAGAAATCCCAGCCGTAATGAAGACCGGCTGGTGTATCATGCCACATGACAGAAGCAAGATCAGGGTGGGTATAGTCTGTGCCGGTATCAATAACTGCAACAGTTATTCCCTGGCCCTCATAGCCAAGTGCCCAAGCATCGTCTGCATTGATCTTTGCTACACCCCATGCAAGCCCTTTTCCACGCTCTTCAGCGTTGAGAGGACGAACTTCTACAGGCTCAATAAGCCCTCCCTCAGGGTCGGCAGCTCCCTCTATAAGAACCACATCAGCCCTGTCAGCCATTCTTCTGATAGTTGCTCTGGTTGCCTGACAGTAAACAGCATTCGCCATCCAGAGAGGTAGAATACCCTCTGAATTAGTTGTATTCAACTCGGCAATGATGCCTCTCTGGGCAACTTCTGCTGTTTCTTTCATGGCACTAACAGCAAACTGCTGTCTTTCCGCTCTGTTCATTCCGTCTGTAGCGGAGTTAACCCAGTTT
The DNA here is from genome assembly GCA_029934845.1 of Candidatus Sabulitectum sp. GTDB lineage: Bacteria > Fermentibacterota > Fermentibacteria > Fermentibacterales > JCC-6 > Sabulitectum. Next base: position 3,278 of record JAOZLN010000205.1, on the reverse strand, counting down.
CTGTCAACCTGGCCGTGGGCCAGAATGAATACTGGAATAAGGTCGGTATCTGTTGAATTTGCCATAATTACGGCAAGATTCGGATCAATGGAGCCAGCCAGAGCCATGGCGGCCACAACAAGCAAAACAATAATCTGTTTCATTCGCACTTCCTTTCGTTTTTAACGAGCTCAAATAACTACGCACTATTTGAATAGTCAACAACAGTGCAACATCAGAATAACATTGCAATTATGAATTGATTCTGTGCCTTAACTGCATAACCCATAACTACCTACCGAATTACACATTAGCTACGACAATACAATCACTTCAGTGTGAAAGCAATGGCAACGCATTCTTTCATCTGCTCTGCGCATGAATCATTCAGGGAACACCCCCGAGCCTCTAAAAGTTCCTCAAGGTGGTTGAATCTGCTTATGAAATCGCTGTTTTTGTCTCTGAGGGCTTTCTCGGGTTCAATACTGTTTTGTCTGGCAATGTCCGCCAGTAGAAAGAGAATTCTGCCTGTATCTGTCTCTGAAAGGCCATCTTTGTTCAGAAGCTGATTAATCTCTTTTTTGCTTTCATCAGGGGTTTGGGTTGGAAAGCCCACCTCCGATGCTCTCTGCTGAATACGCCAGGCTTTCTGAAGAGCCGGCATGGCCTGGGGAATAGAGTCAAAGAATTTCTTCTGCTGCTGCTTTTTCTCTACTGCCTTGATCGCTTCCCATTGTTTCTCCACTTCCTCCGGTGTGAGTTCAGAGGTTTCATCAAACACATGGGGATGCCTTCTCTTGAGCTTTTCTGTTATCTGATCCGCCACATCTGCAAGGTCAAAAATATTCTCTTCGCTGCATATATCCGCCGACATTATTATGTGCAGCAGAAGGTCACCCAGTTCCTTCTGCAGTTCATCCATATCGTCCTGGTCCACAGCATCTGCTACCTCGTAGGCTTCTTCCAGCATGTATGGCCTCAGGGTCTTCAGGGTCTGTGCCCGGTCCCAGTTACAACCACCAGGGCTGCGTAAAGTTCTTACCGTTTTAAGCAGCTCTTCTATGGCTTTTGTGGTTCTATCCATGTATTGCGCCGTACCCCATCTCCTCACTGGCCTCCATAAACAATTCTGAAAGCGTTGGGTGCGGATGAATGTAACTTGCTGCATCAGCTGCTGTTATACCTGCATTAACAGCCATGACGGCCCAGCCTATTAGGCTTGAGGCATCTGCTCCAACTGCCTGCACTCCAATAATAGTATCATCCTGTTCTTTACAGATCAGCTTCACAAAACCCTCTGTTTCATTCATTCCCACAGCTTTTCCGTTGGCTATATACCTTGAGGTAGAGGTTTTAACACTTACCCCTCTTTCTTTCCATTCATCTTCTCCCGGCCCCACCATGGCCACCTCGGGGAATGTAAAGATGCAGCCACTCATAGCATCAGCATTTATTTTTCGCGGGGGTGCGTCAAACATATGATGCACAGCAGCAATGCCCTGAGCACTTCCTGCATGGGCAAGCTGCCATTTGCCTGTGGCATCTCCTGCTGCATAAACACCAGGAAGATTTGTTCTGTTGCTGCTGTCAGTGATGATATTACCCCTGCTATCCATTTGTAAGCCTGCTGCTTCAAAACCGGAATCATTTGTTCTGGATTTTCTGCCGATGGCCACAAGAAGTTTGCTGGAGGTCAGTACAGTTCCGTCACCCAGGGTAACCGATGCTTCATCTTTTGTGATGTTTATTCCCTCTGCAGGTTGTCCTGTATGAATCTTTACTTTTGCCCTCTTCAAAGCCTTGTGCACCACAGCTGCAACATCTGCGTCAACACCTGGAAGAATTTTGGGAAGCATTTCCACAATGGTTACTTTCACCCCGAAAGAAGCCATGATCGAGGCAAACTCACAGCCGATCACACCACCGCCTATAATGATCAGGCTTTCTGGAAGAGTGTCCATTGCAAGAAGCTCTCTGCTGGTAAGAACACCGGGTTGATCCATAGATCCCGGAACCATGGGAACAGAGCCTGGAGATAGCAGAATATTCTTTGAATGAATGCCCCTGCCTTCCACATCTATGGTGTCAGCGGTTCTAAGATCTCCATGCCCCCTGATTATCTCTATACCCAGGTGGCTGAAATGAGCTTCAACGCCCTTGCGAAGCCTTGTTACCACCATATCCTTACGCCTGGCAATTGAAGAGTAGTCAAATTCAAGAGAACCCTGAAGACCAAACTTCTTTGCCATGGCAGCATGTCTGTACAGTGAAGCGGATGCCACCAGCGTTTTTGTAGGAATGCAACCCCGGTTAAGGCAGGTACCCCCCACTATATCTTTCTCGATGACTGCTACTTTTTTGTTAAGCTGTGCTGCTCTGATTGCGGGAATGTATCCTGCAGGCCCGCTACCAAGAACAACAAGATCGTATTTCTCACTCATCCGGGTTCCTCTATTCTTTTATGTTTTGTTTATTGCGTTCTGTTCTGTGGGTGGAATATAAGAGGAACTGCCTCCATGGGTCTCTCTTGCCACAAGCATTTTTCACTTGTAGGATTCGTAAGGTGCACGAAAGGAATAAAATGAACAGTTGCTTTTTGATAATGGCTTTACTGCTGCCTGCAATAGACGTTGAAACACTTACAGCAGAGCTGCATGTAGAAACTGGTATGGCATATATCAGTCAGGGGCTCACAGAAAGAGCCCTAAGAGAATTTAACACTGCTCTTAACATCAGCGATGATGCTTATGAAGCTCATCTTGGTCTGGCAAGAATAGCAGCAATAAACTATTCATGGACCACAGCAGAAGAAGAATACCTGATCTTCATGAGTGCAAGGCCGGACGACTACAGAGCACCGCTTGAATTATCCGAAATGCTTCTTGCTGTTCGAGGGCGGTCTGAAGCTGTGCTGCAGTATGCAGAAACTGCCCTTGCTCTTGCACCATTGAACGCAGAATGCTGGATGGCTCTGGGAAAAGCCGAAGACAGAGTTGGAAATACTGAAGAAGCTCTGGCCTGGTTCACCCGAATAATCATTGAAGACCCCGAGCTGGCAGACGAAGCACGGATACGGATGGGCTCACTGCTGTTTCAACAGGGCGACCTGTCTTCTGCAAGAGAGATCCTGCTTCCTGCCGCTGCATCAGGTGTGGCCAGGGCTCACCGCACCCTTGCTCTTATTTACATGGAACAGAATGATGATCTCAGGGCAACTGACAGCATCAACAGATATCTTTACATAGAACCAAACGGGCTGTGGGCCGATTCTGCCCGTCAGTGCCTGGACGAACTTTCCA
>JAOZLN010000204.1 GCA_029934845.1 Candidatus Sabulitectum sp. | reverse complement strand
TTTGAGGCTGCATTCATAACAGCATCAGCAAGAGCTTTTCCTGAATCCCAGGGAATGTATGTGGAATTGCCCCCGGCTTTTGTGATAAGTTCAGCAGCAGCAGCTCTGCTGCAAGCTGCCACCGGAGTACCACAGCAAAGAGCCTCCAGAGTAACCAGGGAAAAGGTTTCCAGTGGGCCTGCTGATATAAAAACATCTGCACTGGCCATAAGTTGCGCTGCTGCTGCTCTGCTGGAAACTCTGCCTGTAAGTTTCATTTTATCCGGGTGCTCCGATGCCTTCCTTCTTACCTTTTTATTCCAGTGTCCCCCGCCGGCAACAACAAGAACAAGACCCTTCTGCTTGAACAGATAGTCGCATGCATCCAGAAGAACATGTATGCCTTTTTCAGGAGCAAATCTACCCATAAACAGGATCATTTTGCCGTTCTTCTGTACCCCGAGACTGCTTCTTAACGCTTCCGATCGTTTTTGGGGGTGAAAGATGTCCGGGTTTGTGCCAAGGGGAACCTTGCAGAGATTTTTTAATCCTGCCTGCTGCAGTTTTTCCATGGAATAGTCACTGGCACCCACAACAGCATTCATCTGTTTGTAGGCTTTTCGCATCAAAGGAATTGCTGCCTTCTGGAAAAGCCTGGAGATGAATCCACTGCTTATTCCCAGAACACTCATGGGAAGGGTTTCCGGCCAGTTTGAATGGAAGTAGGCAAAAGACGGTGTGCTCATTTCTTCAAGTATACCCTTTACCATCCCAGGCAGAACCATACCACTGCCAAGCTCTACAATATCAGGCTTAAACTCTCTGATCACCTTGATTATGGGCTTTCTTGCTGTAAAGAAATTGTAGCCGCTTCCTGCAAGCCCCGGAGATTTGAGACCTCTTACCATGCCCCCGTTGACTAATTTGGTGGTGTTGTCGTGTGCAGGATAGAGCAGAATATTTTCTATTCCGTTTGCTTTACACCATTTAAGCTTTTCGTGGTGGTAAATTCTGATACCACCGCCGGTGGGAGAGTACAGGTTGTTAATATCAAGAATTCTCATCAGAGAAATCTACCTCCGGTTACATATCGAGCAGAGTAATAGGGATGGCTAAGAATATCTCTTACCACTCCCCTGCTGCTTGATGCATGAACGAACTCACCATTCCCGAGATAAATGCCACAGTGAGAGATACCGGAGCCGGATGTGTTGAAAAAGATCAGGTCGCCATACCTGAGATCACTTCTGCTGACGGTTTCAGCAGCTGCAGATTGTCTGGACGCCCGCCTTGGGATCTCAATACCCACAGAACGGAAAACTGCCTGGGTAAATGCCGAGCAGTCAACACCGCTTTTTGAAACACCGCCATAGAGATAAGGCGTGCCCATCCAGCTCTCTATCTCGCCCTGCATCCTGTGTTCAATAGAGCTTGAAGGATTTGGAGGAGCTGTTATCTCTTCAGAACCGGAAGCAGGAGTAACCGCACAGGAGGAGGGCATGGGTCCCCTGCAGTTTACACCGGTTCCCCTGTACACAGGCGCAGAAGTACACCCTGCCATGATCAAAATAACGAGAACAAAAATCTTCTTCATGTTCTTCCCGTGTTACATGCTGATCTTCAAAATAGTATCAGTTTTTATATGCGAGGTGTGCGGACAATCCATAAGGTAATGAAGCCCTACACACTCTCTTCTTTTCAAAGCGCTTCTTACAATTATCCGGGCTACAGTAGTAAGGTTCCTGAGTTCCAGCTGTTCAATCGTTGGAAGAAGAGTCCAGTAGTCTTCTTCAACTTCCTCAGCAAGAACATCCAGTAGTTTTAATGCCCTGCGTAATCTCTTGTCTGTCTTCACTATTCCCACGTAATCCCACATGACACTTCTAAGACTGGCCCAGGAATGATCAACAAGAACATTCTCCTCCAGGGGCTCTGCTCTGCCAAAAGACCAGTCTCTGACCTGGAGCTCTGTAATTTCGGCAGGTGTATCTTCCCTGAAAGATCTTGCGCAAAGCAACCCCATAACCCCGGCCTCAAGAAGGCTGTTGCTTCCCAGACGGTTTGCACCGTGGAATCCAGTCGATGCTGCCTCTCCAATAACCCTCAGGCCTGTCATTTCCGTAGAACCATCCGTTGCAACCAGCACCCCGCCAACACAGTAGTGAGCTGCGGGAACAATTGGAATAGGTTCATTCCATGGTTCTATACCCACTGACATAACGCCGGAAGTAACTTCCGGAAAGTGTCCCTCTAAAAATTCTCTTGAAAGATGAGTGGCATCAAGATACATATGATCTGTTCCGTAATGCTTCATCTCACTGTCAATGGCCCTGGCAACAATGTCTCTGGGAGCAAGCTCCATACGCTTAGAATCGTAGTATTTCATGAATCTTTTACCTGATCCGTTAACAAGTATGGCCCCTTCTCCCCGAAGAGCTTCTGTAATAAGAAAATTCCTTTTCTCCGGGTGATAAAGACAGGTAGGATGGAATTGATAGAACTCCATATTTCTTACAGGAAGGCCTGCTCTGAAAGCCATGGCAATTCCGTCACCTGTTGAGGAATCCTGATTGGATGTGTAGCGATAAGTTTTGCCTGCACCGCCAGTGGCAATTACCGTCTCTCTTGCAAGGAATGTTACAACATCCTCGCCTATCAGAACATAAGCTCCCAGGCATCGGTCACTGCCTTTCTGCAGAAGAGACAAAGCCTCTCTTGAAGCGGGAATCAGATTTATGGCAAAAGCATCTTCAATTATGGTAATGTTGGTTCTTTTCCGGCATTCTTCAGCAAGATGTTCCGAGATGAATCTTCCTGTCTGATCAAAATAGTGAAGCACCCGTCTGAAAGAATGTCCACCTTCCATTCCTCCACCGTCACCGTTGGCCCCTTCAAGAGTAATACCCCACCCTGAAAGAACGGATACCAGTTCGGGTCCCATGGATATGATCTCTCTGGCAACAGCCTCATCAACCATTCCGGCACCGGCTCTTTGCGTATCTCTGAGGTGATCCTGGATGCTGTCATCTTCCGAGGTCACTGCGGCCAGTCCACCCTGTGCAAGAAATGTGCTTCCAGTGGGTAGTTCAATCTTGCTGAGAATTGTAACAGCATACCTATCCGGTATCTCAAGTGCACAGGTCAGCCCAGCCATTCCTCCACCTATAATCAGAATGTCTGTCTTTCTAGTCATTGTTTTCTCCCTACTAATTCCAATATGCTGCCCAGAAGCTCTTCCTCGGCCAGGTGACTTGTAACGGACAGTCTGATGGGAAGAACACTTAAATTCATAGCCTTTACTGCTGATCCCCCAAGTCTTGCTGCATCTTTTTCGGTTGTTATCAGATAATCTGCACCGGATTGCGCCAGACTCCCTAAAAGATGCTGAATATCATTTTGTGTGTATCGCCAGTGATCGGGATAAATATGAAATCTCAGGATTTCAAACCCTGTCTTTTCCAGCGTATTTCTGAACCCGCCGGGTTTTCCTATCCCACAGAATGCCACAACTCTACCGACCTTATTACTGGTTCCGTCATGCTTCAAAGGTTTTCCAGGAATAACACTGCTTGAAATAAACGGAGCCTTCCAGTTTCTCCCTGAAACAAGTCTTCTGGCCAGTGAAAGCTGCGGTTCAGATGTTACCCCGTTTATCCAAAGATAATCTGCACTTGAAAGGGCTCTGGAGGATTCTCGCAAAGTGCCTGCGGGTAAAACTCCTCCCTGCCCGAACGGGTGATCGGCATTAAGAACCACCACATCAAGATCACGGTGCAGTTTGTGGTGCTGAAACCCGTCATCTACAATGATAACCTCAGGCTTCATTTCCCTTACCGACCTCTCAACTGCGGCAGTTTTATCTCTGGCGGTGTATACTGAACATGTTCCTCCAAGCACTCTGCCCAGCAGAATTGCTTCATCACTTAGAACCGGTCCACCTGATGCATCACCGGGAGTAACCGCCATAGGAGGTACATTTCCTGCTGCAAGGTTCCTGCATACTACTGAAGTTCTTAGCCCCATATCAGCAAGTTTTCCGGCAATTCTTATGGTCACCGGGGTTTTGCCAACACCTCCCACCTCTATGTTGCCTATACTTACTATCACCGTATTGAAGAATCTTTTCCTGAGTATGCCTTTGCTGTACAAGAACCTGTTCACACCTGCACCAATCAGATACAGAAATGCTGCAGGCTGAAGAAACCAGGCCAGCCATAACCAGTATCCCTCTCGTGTGGAAAGTTTTCTGTGTATTTCATCAAATCTCATACTTCTATTTCCATCTTTTCAAGAAGAGCCCTCATTTTCACCAGAAAGATCCCTGAATCAATCTCTGCGGAATCGTTTCCTGATCTCTTTCTAAAATTCAGCAACTCCATGGTGACTGCAACACCCTGTTCCACAGTGGTGAAGACTCTGCAAATATTACCCACTGACGCCGCTGTTACAACATCTGTGAAATGATGGTGTTCGGGGCCTACAATAACCGGTACCCCATGGGCAAGTGGCTCCAGGATATTGTGCCCTCCAACCTGCACGAGCGTACCTCCTACAAAAGCAATGTCTGCAAGGCCATACAGTGCAGCCAGTACTCCCTTAACATCAACAACAAGGCAAGATGCTTCGATTGGATCCTCTGACCACAAAGCTGGAATAAATCCGGAAGCCCTGGCTGTGTCCATAATTTCTTTTATTCTGCTTTCATGCCGGGGAACTACAACAGGGGTCAGTCCGGCGATACGGGCAATTTCAATTACTGTTTTTTCCTCACCTTTTCGCGTAGATCCAGCAACCAGGATGCCATTGGAGCCCGATTTTATCATAGCCTTCCAGCGTGGGTCGGGTTCAGGAGGCTTAACTGCTGCCTTGCCATCCCCGGCGATTTCAGTTTTAACACCTAACTCATGAAACCTGTCTGAGTCTATCTGTGATCTTGTGAGTATTT
>JAOZLN010000203.1 GCA_029934845.1 Candidatus Sabulitectum sp. | reverse complement strand
AAGGTGCAGGAAGCGCTTGATATTCTTAGAAACAGAGGCCCTTTTGATTCCACAGAACTTACTATTTCTCTTGTTGCAGAGATGGCCTATCATGCTGGGATCAGTAATGCCGAAGAGTTGTGCAGAGAAAATCTGGCCAACGGGAAAGCCATGAATATTTTTGTGGGGATGGTCGAAGCTCAGGGTGGTGATATCGCTGCTTTTGAGGCTCTTCCTCTGGCTCCTTCAGTTATTGATCTGCGCGCCGGTCGAACAGGTTACTGGTGCGGTCCGGATGCACTTGCAGTTGGAAATGCAGTCCGGAAGCTTGGAGGAGGAAGATACAGAGTTGAAGATGCTGTCAGCCCCCTTGTTGGCTGGGAACAGGAAGTGCCATGCGGGTCACCGATTGAAGATGGCCAGATCCTGGGCAGAGTGCATGCAGCAGACAAAGAATCAGCTGCGGAAGCGTCAAGAACCATAAGTGATAGTTTTGTATGGGATGTGCCGTCTGAACCTCTTATCTACCAGGAGATCCGCTGATGAGAGAGATAAACCCGGAAGCTGTCCCCGATACTCTTCTAAGAGACGGCCTGATCACAGAAACAGTGTTGAAAAGATTTAAAAGACTTTCTGAGAATTCCAGTGAAGATATCCTCAGCCTTCTTGTATCCAGCGGAATTATCGGTGAAGACAAACTGTACAGACAACTGGCAGAGCTGGCCGGTGTGCCTTACACCGACCTTGACCCTCTTGAGCTTGATTATCAGGTTGTTACAGAATGCCTTCCCGGAGCCTATGCCCAGGCTAAGGGAATCGTGGCATTCAAAGAGGATGGACACCGGATATTCATTGCAGTCAGCAGCCTTCCCACACCTGTGCAGATCGATGATATGTCAAATATGCTTGGGAAGGAAATAGTTCTTTACCTTAGCCGCCCCAGAGCAATCGACAAGGTAATTCGTCAGTTTTATGGTCTTCACAGTTCGATTCTTGCAGCGACAAAAGAGCTGTCAGGTGAAGATATTGTAGACATAGGAAATCTTGAACAGTTTGTTGACAGCACGGCTGACAGATCTATCGAACCCACAGAAAAGCCTGTTATTAACGCTGTGAATCATCTGTTTCAGCATGCATTTGAGGAGCGGGCAAGTGATATTCACATAGAGCCGCACCGCGAGAATACCGTTGTCAGGTTCAGGATAGATGGTGTTCTTCATCTTGTGTACCGACTTCCCAAGAAGCTGCATTTTGCAATTACCAGCAGAATTAAAATGATCTCGGGGTTGAACATTGCCGAGAAAAGAAGGCCTCAGGATGGCAGGATCAGAACTAATTACGAAGGGAAGCCTGTTGAGATAAGGTGCTCTACAGTGCCGGTTGCATTCGGAGAGAAAATTGTTCTTAGAATTCTTGATCCGGCAATACTGATGCAGGATCTTTCCGTTCTGGGCTTTGACAAACGCGATATGAATGTTTACACCGATATGATCAATGCACCCAATGGTCTTGTTCTTGTGACGGGTCCAACCGGTAGCGGAAAAACTACAACACTTTATTCCAGCCTTATCACCATTTCTTCTGAGCAGAACAACATTGTGACTATTGAAGACCCTGTTGAGTTTGTTACAGATGAATTCAATCAGATATCTGTTCAGAAAGCAATTGATCTTACATTTATAACAGCACTTCGTTTTGTTTTGCGGCAGGATCCCGATATCATTATGGTTGGCGAGATCAGAGACAGAGAAACGGCGATCAGCGCAATGAGAAGTGCGCTTACCGGCCACCTGGTTCTAAGCACTCTTCATACCAACGATACTGCATCAACTGTTGTAAGGCTGATGGATATGGGGGTTGAGCCTTATCTTCTGGTAAGTACTCTGCGTGGAATTGTTGCTCAGCGGCTGGTTCGCTCAATTTGTCCGCATTGCCGGGAAGAGTATAAACCTGGCCGTGCAGAATGTGATCTTGCTGGTATTGACTACGGTACAAAGCTTGTTCGCGGGGCGGGATGCCGGGAATGCAGGAGTACAGGCTACAAAGGCAGGGTAGCTATATTTGAAGTTATGACTATTAACGAGGAGATTCGCCGGAAGCTTGTTAGCAGAGCCTCCCTTGATGAGATCAGAGATGTTGCTTTAGCGAACGGAATGGTAACTCTGCGAGAAGCCGGTCTCAAGAAAGTTCTTGATGGAGTAACAACAGTTAGCGAACTTGTTCGTGTAACTGCAGGGGGATTATGAAAAGGCTGATTCTGTTTTACGGAGTAACTATTCTTTCTGTAATGGCAGCATGCACCCGGTCGCCGGAATCTTTGCATGAAGATGTTTCCACAGATACTACCATAGTAAGAACAATTCCGGATACACCTCTTAGCGTGGGGCTGAAATTTTCCAACAGTCTTGGAATGAATGATCCTCTATGCTTTGATTTTCTGGAACCGGAACTCCGGGACTCTATTTTGAGTCTTGAACTTTCACCATGGGAAGTATTTGGAAGATGGCGTGGATTTGACTCCGGGGGACGATTAACTGAAACGATAACCGGTGAAGACAGCCTGAACAGAACCAGTTATTACTGCTCTATCGCCAGGTTGGAAGAGCTGCCTCCTGTGATCCGCCTTGATTTTGTGCTCATGGGTGGATGCTGGTTGATCGAAAGAGTAGAGAGTGAACTTCCAAGAGATGTTCTTGACTCGCTTAGTGTACAGACCCAGGCATCTCTGGTGCTTCAAAATCCGGTAATAAGGCGTGAAATGCGTATTGCCAGAATGCTTATGGATGATTGTGAAATGGATCATGCAATTAACTGGGCATCCTGGAATGCAGCAGAAGAGAACGGCTCGGAATTCTCAGACTACATAATGGAGCTTTCGCAGGAGAGCTATACGGTTCTTGCGTTGAGCAATGTAAGAATCGCCGCCAAGCTTCAGATCATTCAGGACAGAGCCACCTTTCAACTTACAGATGTTCCTGTTGAGTTAAGAGAACTGGTTGCAGCATGGCGGGAGCTTGCTTACCTAAGAAAAGCTGTTTTAAGAGCAACTCACGAAGCAATGCAGAATCTTCGTCAGACTGGAACCTGGATGGGGCCGGATATAGATGAAGAAACAGCGAGAATAAATTTTCTTGAAAGTGTTTTCTACTCTGTGAACGAGCTTGTGGAACAGAATGACACACTCTCCAGGGTTTACCCCGTTCTTCTTACCTGTGGGAACAGCGAGCCTCTTGAGCATCTGCAGGTGAATCTTGATCCTCATCAGCTGGAGCAGAAAACAGAGAACGATATTGGCGTTCCCATATGGAGAGCTCTTGGTGTAGACATGAATGGAGATGTAGATCCGGAACGGGTTCTTTACTGGGCAGGAGATATCTATCTTTTCCTTGGTACACCCACTGGGTATTCCCTTGTCTGGAGAAGCTGGAAAGACTACACCAGCGATTTTCACGGACAGTTCGGTACGCAGACATCACCATTTGGTAATCGCAGCGTTGTGCTTGTTGGTAACACCGGGATCTTCGAGTATGAGCTGTCGCTGGACCAGAACAATGATCCAGTGATGGAACGAATTTCCATAGCAGCTGATACTACAGCCATCTTCGATGACGAGCTGATTGAGAGCCCATTACTCCAGAGAGACAACTCGTTATGAAAAGAACGATCACAGCAATATTTTACTGGCTATTTATTGTTTTTATAGTGGGGGCTTCTTTTGGCGCCGGTTTTCTTTACAGGGTGTGGAATGACAGTGCAGTCGCTTTTCGCCAGGCCAGAGGCAATCTGCTTGTAGCAGGGCTTCGCGGCAGTGAACCTGTCAGTGCCACCAGAATATATGACAGGTACGGGAATCAACTGGCCACTGCCTTTGTTGAGAACCGATATCCCGTTACCCTTGATCAGATCAGCCCCTGGGTTGTAAGGGGCTTTGTGGCAACGGAAGACAGAAACTTCTACACACATGGAGGTGTTGATCTTCAAGGTATCAGCAGATCTATGCTCCATAACATAAGAACAGGCGACAGACACGGTGGAAGTACCATAACTCAGCAGTTATCAAGAGGGTTGTTTCTTGTACAGGACCAGACTTTCCAAAGGAAACTTCAGGAAGCTTTCATTGCCATGGAGATCGAGAGACAGTTCAGCAAAGACGAGATAATGGAGATGTATCTTAACCAGATCTATTTTGGTTCGGGTGCTTATGGGATCGAGGCTGCAGCAAGAACGTATTTCGGCGGGATAACAGCAGTAGAGTTGACTCTTTCCCAGTCAGCTATGCTTGTGAGAATGGTGAAGAATCCCAGCGGATTCAACCCGCTTCAGAACCCGGACAGGTGTCTTACTCAGAGGAATCTTGCCCTTTTCATGATGGCTGATTTCGGTGTGATAACCTCTGAGCAGAAAGAAGAGACTGCTGCTCTTCCTCTTGGAGTTGATGTTCACAGGTATGAACTGGAACAAGACTGGGATTATTTCACAGAGTACGTAAGGCAGTACCTGGTTGGCAGGTACGGATGGTCTGCTGTTTACGAGCAGGGCCTTGAGGTTTACACAACACTTGATCCATTCGTGCAGGAAAGTGCCAGACTAGCCATTGACAGCATTCTTACAGGGAAAGAGCAGCAATGGGATTCTGTTACCGGAACGTGGTCTGAAGATGGCGACAGGCTCAGATATGAAAGTTCATGGGCTCACTGGCAGGCTGTTGAAGACACCACTGCCGGAGCACCCAGTTACATTCAGGGTGCCCTTGTGGCCATTGATCCCACTACAGGTTACATAAGGGCAATGATTGGCGGCAGAGATTTTCAAGACAGTGAATTCAACAGAGCGGTTCAATCCAGGCGTCAGCCTGGAAGTTCTTTCAAACCATTCTTCTATGCGGAAGCAATAGAACAGGGATGGTCTCCCGGAAGTGTTATTCTGGATCAGCCTGTGGTTGTTGAACT
>JAOZLN010000023.1 GCA_029934845.1 Candidatus Sabulitectum sp. | reverse complement strand
ACTGCCATAGCAAGAACCATCATTGCGATTGTAAAAAATCTCATTTGTAATCCCTCCGGATTTTCATGTTTCCATACAAATATTTTGATCCACCCCTGAATCATGGACCAACCGGCCCGAATCCCCGCAATTATCTAAAAAATCTGTCTCAGGGTCAAGTCTTACGAGACAATCCGTTTTGAGTTCGCAAAATGAACTTTTGCAGTTTCTGCAAGAATTGAATCACCATGCAGATCCACAAGTTTCTTCCCAAGCCTGTCCACAGGGGCTCCTGCGCCGGGAGAAAGCATAACACCATGCACAGAAGAAAGCACCGATAACTCATTCAAATAAACGCTTCTGGCTATAATTGAAGCAGCTGCAACTGTGGGCTCACTATCCTCAGCCCTCACTCTAAGTTCAACTCTTGACACCGGTATTGTTAACCATGGGCGCAGTCTGTTCATCTCACAGAATTTATCAACAACTACTGCGGCCGGAGGTTCTCTGTGGGCAAAAAGATCCTTAAAAGCTTTGCCATGAGCCATGGCAAGAATATCAAGACTGTTTTTCCCCTGAAGTCTGAATGCATCAAAAAGCCTGTTATACTCCCGGGGGGGTATTGAGCAGACAGCATACCTCACATTGCTCATCACCGTTATCTTCTGGTAAAGCTCCCGAACCTTTGCCGCCGAAAGCTTCTTTGAGTCTCCAACTCCCATTGCCACAAGATCTTCTGCAGTTGATTGATCGCAAGCTACAGCCGCAACAACCAATGGACCAAAATAGTCTCCTTTGCCTGCTTCATCACTGCCGGCTCTGAGCCCCGGAGGGATACTGAACGAAGATTCCCTGACACTTCTGTTACTGCCCCCTAACAGCTCAAGAATCATACCCAGAAAACCCCGGTCTCCTCCTGCCTGTACAACTGAGTTACCTTTCTTCCTGGAATGGTAAAGATTGATCTTGCATGAAGATCCATTCCCTGCAAGTGAAAGCTGAATACCATAAGGCAACTCTTTCCGATCTGTCACAGAAACTCCGACAGAGGAAAGCTTCTTAACGGTAACTTCCAGATGATCAGTTAATTCTTTTGATCTCACTGGAACGGATTCTCCACTTCCACAGGAGTCCCTATGGAATACTCTTCAAGCATGCATGTGATCTCACCTATGATGATTGAAGCGCTCATAAGAACCGGCATGTGTCTTTCATCGTCTGTAACCCAGATGAAAATTTCCCCCTGCTGTTTAAACAGACCGTCACCACGAAGAACAGGTTGAATCTGGATGCAATCGAAAGAACCTGCTCTTGTCCGAATTCTTTCCCGTTCCAGAACTCTGACTTCCAGAGGGTAGTTATCGTTATCAACATGTACATCTATGCTAAAGGTACCACCTGGTTCAAGCTCCTGGGTCCTTGCGTAGTAAAAAGCGCTGAGCACATCAAGGGCATGGGGAGGAATTGCCATTTCTGCCAGTTCAGGATCATCCTCATCCGGGTAGTAGGCAAACCCTGCCTCCTGATCAAAGAACATCTCTTCACTGCTGGAGAAATCACCTTCCTGTATGCTCTTCATAAAAGTAAGCGAGTGAAGCTGAACAATGTCAAGAAGAGCCTCATTTACATCTACCACCTCAAAGAAGCTGCTGAATACCGGGTTTGAACGAGCCTCTGCTGTAATTCTGTAAGCAAGCAGTCCGTCATGGTCCACCGGACCTGTAACGCTTAAGGTGGCAGATCCTGCTTTTATAATTCCGTATTCAACACTGAACACCAGCCTTTCACCGGGTCCCCATGTTGTGTTTTCCTCGTAGCGTCTTGAATATTCGCCCCAGTCCCACAGGGATCCATAAGCAAAGCATGCAGTTGTGACACCAAGAATAAGCAATATGGCTGATTTCATAAATTGTCCTTTCGAATAAGCCCCTGCAATATGTACATCACCCGAAGCTAAGTTGTTCCAATAGTTCTGTCCACCTTTCTCCAAAAGACTCGTATGAGAAATGCTTCAAGCAGTAATCCCGGGCGTTGCCTGAAAGCATATCACAGAGCCCACTGTTATCAATCAGGTGATTGATCTGTCCGGCCAGCTGTTTCCAGTTGCCCGGTGAATGGAAAAGGCCTGTTACTCCGTCAATAACAATATCTCGAGACCAGTCTGCCGCTGCTACAAGTACAGGAACACCGGAAGCCATTATTTCAATTACTTTATCTGTTTCCAGCTGTGTGCCATAACCGGTAACAACCCCTAATGTTGTGGAATGCACAAATTCACCTTCCAGGAACTGTACCCTGTTCTGTACACCCATTTCCGCGGCGTAAGAAACCATCTGCTTAACAGAATAGTAACCCTCCTGCCCGACAAAAACCGCATTGTAATCCGGTTTTACCAGGTGCATTGCTCGAATCAGGGTTTTGTGCCCCTGTTCCGGATTCAGTTCTCCCGGAGCAAGAATGATCTTTTTATCTGATTTTGCAGCAGGTGCGAACTTCCCTGTATCCACAGGATGCGGAATAACAACAGCTCTGCCCTGAAATCCCGGGGGAATCACAGATCTACCCGAGAAAACATGAACATCTGCCTGATTCAATTGACTTCCTGTTCCGTAAGATATCACCGAAACCACCGGAGAACAGAAGACAGATCCTGACTCCACCCCGTAGCAGACAGTCACATCGGGGTGAAAATCAGCTCCGTTTGCAGCTGTTCCAGGAAGAACTTCATGTCCGGCTTTCGTCAATATCCGGCATAACAGTTCAGCCTCTTGAACAACGCTTCGTGCAACAACAAGAATTCTCATGCTTTCCCTTCTCTGCTCCCCCTTTTATAAATCATTCATAAAGAAACTGACACTGCAACCTCAAAGGGGAGTCATATGCCGCTTAGAACATCACAGAGAACCGCACAGATTCACATGCCACCGATTCATTCAATAATGAACAAGGTAAGGGAAATGAAAGCGTTCGGTAAAGAAGTTTTTTCCATGGCACAGGCTGTTCCGTGGTACGACCCGCCCAGACAGGCTGTTGAAGCAATGAAGCGTGAAATGGATAAAAGAGGATTTCACTTCTACAGCCCTGACCCGGGACTTATGTCAGCAAGAGTGGCTCTCTCGAATGAGATCAGAAACAGAAGACATATCACTCTTGATCCAGCCAGGGAACTGCACCTTACCTGCGGTGCCAGTCAGGCTTTCGTAAGTGCCCTTATGGCAGTTGCTGATCCAGGTGACCGGGCCATTGTTCTGGAGCCATATTACTTCGACCATGTCTTTGCAATTCAGTTCGCTAACCTTCAGCTGGATTCAATTCCAATGGTGGAGGATGAAGGGTGGAGTCTTCCATGGAAAACACTGGAAGAAAAAATACCAGGCGCAAGAGTAATGGTGCTGGTAAATCCCGGGAACCCCACAGGAGCAGTTCTTTCTGAAGAGGAAATACGCAGAATAGTAAAACTCACAGGCGAGAACGGCTGTATGCTGATCATTGATGAAACCTATGAGAGATTCAACTTCACAGGCAGCAGATACCACCCGTGGACAGAGACAAATCATGAACACGTTCTAACCCTGGGCAGCTTTTCAAAAAGTTTCAGCCTGTCCGGCTGGAGACTGGGCTACCTGTTCGGTTCCGACTACATCCTGGAGGAAGCTCTTAAAGTACAGGATTCAGTGGTTATCTGCCCGTCTACGCCGGGACAGATTCTTCTTGAACAGTGCCTGAACCTGGATGGCTGGGTGGAAAAGCGCTCAGATGAAGTTCAGAACCGGTTGAACCTGTGCAGAGATGCAATGAAACAGGCAAAAGGGCTGGACTGGAGGGAAGTTGGTGGTGGATTCTTTACTCTGGCAAAAACACCTGAAGGAATTGACACTTATGCTCTTGCTGGCTTCCTTCTGGAAAAATACGGAATTGCAACGATACCTGGAGATGCATTCGGCGCAGCAGGAAAACAACACCTCAGATTCAGTTTTGGATGCCTTGCTGATGAAGAGATAGTACCGGCAATGTCATCTCTTGCAAGTGTGGACATTGCTAATCTTGAGCTTTAAGAAGCTTCCGAAGCAACTGCTTTGCTGAGGTGAAGAAATCATCGAACCTGCCATCTATAAAGTCAGCAAAGCTGTGTTCCGGGCCATGGAACTGGCCTTTTTTATACCGGAGACATGTGTGAGCAAAAACACCACTGCCCATGTATATCTTATCAGGAGCAGCCTTGCAGCTTGCAAGAACCAGTTTCCCATGATCAAGATAACCGGGATCAATATTTACCAGCCTTTTTCCCCGGCTGCTGAATTCTGCTTCCAGTTTAGAACAATCCTTCTTCCATGCAGACAACTCAGAGGGATCCCTGAGAGGAGAAAAGCAAAACCATACACGGATGAGAGAGGGACCCATTTCACTCCTGTAGTAATCGGTCATATCAAAAGGATATGGCTCACTGAAAAGAAGAACTTCACCGAAAAGCAGCTGAAGAGAAACCAGCGCGCGTTTCAGAACGGAACTGTCGTTGTAAAGAACACTCACAACAGGCAATACCCTTGGAGCCCGATCAGGAAGAGACATTGTTCCTCCCTTTCTTCTGCTTATGCAGCTCGAGCCATGCTGCTTCGGCTATTTCTTCTGATATCCCGAAAGTTTCTCTGATCTTCAGTGAATAGTCTTCTTGAAGTTTAAGGTTTTCCCTGCCTGTTCCTCCCACGATCCGCAAATTCCCATTGTGAGCACTTACTCTGCCGCCAAGAGCACCTGACATGTTAAGATGCAGACTGTTCAACCCTGCAGAGTTGAACGATTCCGTCCAGTACTTGAGGAATTCAGACCGGGAAAGCACCCTTGACTCCAACTTGTACCGTTTCTGTTTTCTACCATTTTCCACAGTATGCAGCTCCCAGCCTCCGCTGACAGGAGTCCAGAACATTTTTCTGCCTGCGGTCTCGATCTGACCAGCACCGGACTCTGAGAGTTCCACGGCCCCTGGTACAACATAACCCGGATCCAGAATAAAGCTTCCTGCATACCCTTCAACCAGTAGAGCACAGTGGATATTCTTTCCGTGGTTCATGTGACCCGTAAGCGGTCTCGCAGAAAGACCGCAAGCGGAAAAAATACTTCCCAGGGTTTCAGTAAGGGAATAGCATGTACCTCCAGCACCGGATTTTACATGGTCTGTCATTACCTCGCCTGCAAGTCGTAAGCGATTTTTACCGGATGCACGAAGAAGGAATTTAGTCAGATTCTCCCATGGGATTCCTCCGAAAACCTCACCTATTCTGTGAATGTCACCTGCACTTCTACCCGGGGTAAGGCCAAAATGCTCAAAAAAAATATCTGCTGCTTTTTCCATGGGTTTATTATAATTCCCGCAACAGGAAATGAGTGTAAATTGAATAAGAACAGATACTACAGTCTCAATGCCTTTTTCAGAAACACATTCGGAACGAAGGTATACAAGGTAAGCATCGCAGGAGGCTTTACCTGCCCCACCAGGGATGGAACACTGAACACTGGTGGCTGCGTTTTCTGTAATCCGGCGGGAAGCGAACCAAAACACTACAAACCAGGCATGACTGTAACTGAACAGCTTGAACTGGCAACCGAGTATGTACGGGAAAGACACGAGACAGACCACTTTCTTGCCTATTTCCAAGACTACACCACAACATACAAAGATGTAAAAAGCCTTGAAAAATTGTATGGGGAAGCCCTTGCTTTTCCCGGTATCAGGGGGCTGTCTCTGTGTACAAGACCAGACTGCATAAGCGATGATGTAATGGATCTGCTGGAAGATCTTTCCAGGGAGACCTTCGTCTGGGTCGAACTTGGAATTCAGAGCGGTTGCGATCTGACCCTTATGCGCATGAACCGGGGACATACTGTATTCGATTCAGAAAAAGCCTTTGAGAAACTGCATAGCAGAGGAATCAGAACCGCTGCTCATGTAATTCTTGGATTCCCCGGTGAATCAAGAAATGAGGCATTGTCAACCGCTGAACTTGTGAACAGATCAGGTACTGCTGGAGTAAAGCTTCAGAATCTGCACATAATCAAAGAGACTCAACTTGCAGAACAGTACAGCCGAGGTGAATTCGAACTGATGCGCAGAAGTGAATACGCTTCTCTGGCGGCAGATTTCATAGAGAGAACACATCCTGACATTGTAATTCAGAGAGTAACCGGCGAAGCCCCTCCCAGAATGCTTGTGGCTCCCGAATGGGCCATTAACAAACTGGCAGTAATGAACCGGGTTAAGAGAGAGCTGATGTACAGAGATTCATGGCAGGGTAAACTGCTGGGATACACAATAGAAGACATCCCGTCGGTAAGAAAATAAAAGAATCCGGTCCTCTGATCGCAATTGGAACTATTCTCCAGAATTGTGATATATGGTAATGTTCACAACAGGACCCCTCCTCCTGAAGTGAACACCCCTTTCAAGAGCTGAGTAACACAAAGGGAACCTGCCGGGTCACAACTCCGGCGGGTTCTCTTTAGTGTATCGTGAAACCAAAGTTCTTCACATTAAATCATTGGACTATGTAAGCCTTTCTTTGTAGATTAGCCACTCTCCTGTTTCTAGTTTAATTTTCTACTCGGAGGTTCCAGAATGATTCGTCGAAACACTATTGATTCCATACTGAGCGGTGCTCATACCGGAGGCACTGTAACGGTTTACAGCTGGGTAAAAACAGCCCGCACAGGTAAAAGCGTAGCTTTTGCATCTCTGAACGACGGATCAACCACCAATAATCTCCAGGCAGTTTTTGACAGAGAACTGTTTGATGACAAACAACTGTCCGGTTTACTTACCGGAGCGTGTATTCGTCTTACAGGTATTGTTGTGGAAAGTCAGGGGAAAGAACAGTCAGTTGAGATCTCAGCAAAAGAGCTGGAAATTATCGGTGCTGTTGACGAAGAATACCCTTTGCAGAAGAAACGACATTCACTGGAATTTCTTAGAACAATGCCGCATCTAAGATCCAGAACAAACACATTCAGCAGCGTTTTCCGGGTAAGCCATCATATCTCCATGGCAATACATCGATTCTTTGATGAGAATGGTTTCTTCAACATTCACACACCCTTCATTACCGAAAGCGATTGCGAGGGTGCCGGCGAGACCTTCCAGCTGACCACTCTTCCAATGGACATGCTGCAGGTGAAAGACGGCAGAGTAGACTACAGCAAAGACTACTTCCGGAAAAAAGCGTTTCTCACAGTAAGCGGCCAGCTTGAGGCCGAGCCGTTTGCCCTTTCCCTTGGAAAGGTTTACACATTCGGACCAACATTCAGGGCAGACCCTTCCGATACAAGAATACACGGTGCAGAATTCTGGATGCTTGAGCCCGAAATGGCTTTTTTCGACCTGGAAGACAACATTGATCTTATTGAGAGATTTGTTAAGTACACAGCGGCGTATCTTATGGAAAAATGCAGCGATGATATCACTTTCTTTTCTAAATTCTTCGAGAAAACTCTTATGGACAGATACAAGAGTCTTCTGGAAAGTGATTTTGGCAGAGTTACATATACAGAGGCCATTGAGATCATTCAGTCGTCTAACAGGAAATTCGAAACCATTCCTGAATGGGGAGATGATCTTGCAACTGAACATGAAAGGTTCCTTGCAGAAGAGCACTTCGGTAAACCGGTGTTTGTTTTAAACTACCCGGCATCAATGAAGCCTTTCTATATGTATGTGAACGATGACGGTAAAACTGTTGGCGCCTGCGACCTGCTTGCCCCTGGAGTTGGCGAGCTGGTTGGCGGCAGTCAGAGGGAGCACAGACTTCCTCAACTGAAAGAAAGAGCAATGGAGCAGGGACTGGATATGGATACCTACAGATGGTACATGGAACTCAGACGCTGGGGCAGCGCTCCGCACTCCGGTTTTGGTCTTGGTTTTGAAAGGCTTCTCATGTACCTCACAGGAATGGACAACATAAGAGATGTTGTTCCTTTTCCAAGATCATTTGGTAAAATGTATTAGTGTTTTGTAACCTTAGCGAAAGCTGGTAATCATGAGCAGACAGATGATAACGATTGATGGTAACGAAGCTGCCGCTCGTGTGGCTCACAAGCTCAGTGAAGTGGTGGCAATTTACCCTATCACTCCTTCAAGCCCAATGGGCGAGCACAGTGACACATGGTCCGCGGCAGGTCAGAAGAACATCTGGGGAACAGTGCCCCTGGTGCAGGAAATGCAAAGTGAAGGCGGAGCATCCGCTGCTGTACACGGAGCTCTTCAAACAGGAGCCCTGACAACCACATTCACGGCAAGCCAGGGTCTTCTTCTGATGATTCCTACAATGTACAAGATCGCAGGAGAACTGACTCCGGCTGTTTTCCATGTTGCGGCAAGAAGCCTGGCTGTACAGGCTCTTTCCATTTTCGGTGACCACAGTGATGTAATGGCAGTAAGAAATACCGGTTTCGGTCTTCTTGCAAGTGCCAGTGTTCAAGAGGTCACAGACCTTTCCGCAATAGTACACGCAGCTACTCTGAAAAGTCGAATTCCGTTCGTGCACTTCTTCGACGGATTCAGAACAAGCCATGAGATCCAGAAGATCGAACCTCTGGAAGACGAGGTTCTCAAAGACATGATCGATGATGAACTTGTTTTCGCCCACCGGCACAGGGGTCTTAATCCCAACCGCCCAGTGGTCAGAGGCACAAGTCAAAATCCCGATGTGTACTTCCAGGGTCGCGAGAGTGTTAACCTTTACTACAAAGCCACTCCCGCTATAGTTCAGGAATACATGGACCTGTTCGGTAAACTCACAGGCAGACACTACCATTTGTTCGACTACGTGGGAGCACCCGATGCCGAGCACATCATTATTCTTATGGGATCAGGTTGCGAAGTTGCACACGAAACTGTGGAATACCTTGCTTCCAAAGGCGAGAAGGTTGGAGTTATCAAAGTACGCCTTTACCGTCCTTTCGATGCCTCTGCATTCCTGGCTGCAATACCCCAGAGCGTGAAAACCATCAGTGTGCTTGACCGGACGAAAGAACCTGGTAACGATGGAGAGCCACTGTACAAAGATGTTTGTACCGCTCTTAGAGCAGCAGGAAGATCTGCTATCAAGGTCGTGGGAGGACGGTATGGTCTTTCCGGCAAGGAATTCACACCTGCATCGGTAAAAGGTGTTTTCAACAACGCACAGGGCGAACTCAAGAATGATTTCACCGTTGGCATAATTGATGATCTCACAAACACCAGCATCGATATCCCGGAATTTGTTCTTGAAACAAAAGGGCTTCACCAGGCAGTGTTCCTGGGTCTGGGTTCTGATGGAACTGTTGGTGCAAACAAGAACAGTATCAAGATCATCGGTGGAACCACAGACAACTACGCTCAGGGTTTCTTTGTGTACGACTCCAAGAAGGCAGGCGCACTTACAGTTAGTCACCTCCGATTCGGACCGAACCCCATCAGGCGTACATGCCTTATTGACCAGGCAAACTTCGTGGCCTGTCATCAGACGGTCTTTGTAGAGAAGTACGATATACTGAAGTACGCCGCAAAAGGCGCCACCTTCCTGCTTAATACCCCATTCAGCAGCGACCGGATCTGGGACAACCTTCCGGAAAAAGTCCAGAAGGACATGGTTGAGAAAGAGTTAAATTTCTTTGTCATCGATGCCTACAAGGTAGCGGATGAAACAGGCATGGGTGTGATGATCAACACCATCATGCAGACCTGCTTCTTTGCCATCAGCGGTGTGCTTGAAAAGGACGAAGCTATCGACAAGATCAAGGGCGCCATAGAGAAAAGTTACGGCAGGAAGGGTCAGGATGTTGTTCAGAAGAACTTCGTTGCTGTTGATCAGGCTGTAGCCAATCTTCATCAGGTTACCTACCCAAGAGAAGTCACCAGCAGCATTGCCATCCCGCCTGTTGTTCCACTGGAAGCTCCTGAGTTCGTGCAGAATGTTACAGCCACCATCATGGCCCAGCGGGGCAATGATATTCCGGTTAGCGCCATGCCCAATGACGGCACATGGCCAACAGGCACCACCCAGTGGGAAAAGCGGAACATTGCACTTGAGATCCCCGTATGGGACCCGGAGGTCTGCATTCAGTGCGGCCTCTGCAACCTTGTCTGCTCCCACGCTGCAATCAGGATGAAATACTACGATGAAGCGATACTGGACAATGCTCCTGAAACTTTCAAATCGACAGACGGCAACACGAAGTTCAAGGCCTACAAGTTTACCAACCAGGTTGCCCCTGAGGATTGCACCGGGTGCGGAGCTTGCGTACACGTCTGCCCTGCCAGGAACAAAACAGTTGAAGGAAAGAAAGCAATCAACATGGAATCTCAGTCTCCACTGAGACATGATGAGGTAGAAAACTACAAGTTCTTCCTGAATATCCCTGATTTCGACCGCACAGAGCTTAACCTTGCCTCTGTTAAGGAAAGTCAGCTCTTAAGACCTCTCTTTGAATACAGCGGGGCCTGCGCAGGATGCGGCGAAACCCCATATGTGAAGCTTCTCAGTCAGCTTTACGGCGACAGAGCTGTTATAGCAAATGCAACAGGTTGTTCATCCATCTATGGTGGTAATCTTCCAACCACCCCATACGCTCAAGATCCCTCAGGCAGAGGACCCGCCTGGAACAACAGTTTGTTCGAGGATGCAGCGGAGTTCGGCTACGGTTTCCGTCTTACAGCCGACAAGCACATGGAAACAGCAGCAGAACTGCTTACTGGAATGTCTAACGAGCTGGATGATAACCTGATAGACAGTCTTCTGAACTCCAGCAGCAATACAGAGCTCGAGATTGCTCAACAGCGTGAACGCGTGGAGTATCTGAGAACTGCCCTTGCAAAAATAGATACACCCCAGGCAAGGCAGCTGGAATCGCTGGCTGACTACTTTGTACCTCGTTCCGTTTGGATCATCGGTGGCGATGGATGGGCTTACGATATTGGCTATGGCGGCCTGGATCATGTACTGGCACAGGGCAGGAATGTAAATGTTCTTGTTGTAGACACCGGTGTTTACTCCAACACCGGCGGTCAGTGCTCCAAGGCAACCCCCATGGGTGCTGTTGCCAAGTTTGCTGCTGCAGGCAAGCCAATGCCTAAGAAAGATCTTGCCATGATCAGCATGACCTACGGCAACATCTATGTGGCACAGATCGCAATGGGAGCAAACTGGAATCAGACAGTCAAGGCTTTCAACGAAGCTGAAAGCTTCGACGGACCTTCACTGATCATTGCCTACAGCCACTGTATTGCCCATGGTATCAACATGACAAAGGGAATGGACGAGCATAAGCTGGCAGTAAACAGCGGCATGTGGCCTCTTTTCCGCTTCGATCCCAGAAAGATCGAACAGGGGGAATCACCACTTCAGCTGGACAGCAAGAAGCCTTCTCTGCCCTTCCACAAATTTGCACAGGCGGAAGGCAGATGGAGCTCTCTCATGCGCAGCAATCCCGAGCATGCGGATAAACTTCTTACCGCTGCCCAGGTAGACATAGACAGACGCTTCCACCTGTATGAACAGATGGCAAAAATGAACTGGTCAGACGGAGAGTAACCGAGGTCTTCCCAGAAAATAAGCAGTTGGGGGAGGGCATGTGCCCTCCCCCAGCTGTTCTTCAGTGCCTGTTGCAGCAGAAACATTATGATTTATGGAATGAGGTTTGTTATGAGCAGAATGAGCCGGGGCGAACGGGTTTTTATACTTATTCTGGCAATGCTGTTAAGCACTTTAATTCTTTTCGGTGTATTTTTTGTGGGGACCTTAATAACTGTTTTCACCTTCGACAACCCATCACGAACCATGAATCCGGACCTAATAATAAATTTTGAGGTAAGTGGCCTGGCTCTTGTGGCAATTGGTAGCTGGATTCTGATAGCATTTAAACTGTTCCCTCCGGAAAATAACAGTCATTTACCTTCTCGAATGGGAGTAACGGGCATTGTACTGGGAATCCTGAGTTTTAGTGTCGGCATTATTATGGCATTGTCCTTTAACTAAACATGGTAGCAAACTACAGGATCGGTTAATCCGAGCTAAATGCAAACCATGATGCTGGCCAGGTCGAGTCTAGACTTGGGAAGTTGCGAGTTATAGTCATCCTGAGGGTGGTAATACCCTACAGCCAGGGCTACATCACACTGATACCCATCAAGCTCCTTCTTGAACTCCTCGTTTACCAGATCAGTGTCAATGCCCTCCATTGGAGTGGAATCAATTCTGAGACGAGCCAGAGTGTGAAGAGTGTTTCCAAGGGCAATATAGGTCTGCGCTTTTGTCCAATTACCTGTGTTTCCGGTTTCATCGGTATTAAGCTCGGCAAACATGAAGCTGCTGAAGGCTTTCTCTCTATCTTCAGATCTGGTTCGTTTATCTTCAATTGCTTTGTCCACTACTTTAGCATAATCGTCACGGGTGTAGCGCGGATTGTAAGCAAACAGAATAATTTGTGAACTATCAAAAACATGAGACTGGTTAAACTGATACTTCCGGGCGAATGTTTTATTCATGCGTTCTTTTGCTTCACGACTTTCAATAACTATAAATTTCCATGGCTGTGAATTAATGGATGAGGCTGAAAGGTGCATTGCTTCAAAAAGCACATCAAGATCCTCTTGTGGAATCTTCTTTTCGGCGTTGTATCTTTTGGTGGTGTGTCTCCATAGAAGATCTTCAATAATTGGATGAACCATAACTACTCCCTGATAAATACATACAGGTCATTTTACACAAGCGGCCAATAACCCGTACGAAAGTCGGTTGCACCGGAATCCGGGCTGAAGTCACAGTCATTCTGCTATACCTTCATGCCTGACTGCAATATGCTCTTGAATATATCACAATTATCCTGAACTTTCGGAAAAGCACTTTGACAAGACCTCAATAAATACCAATCGACAGGTTACCACTGCATTCTGATTTGAATTGTTTCTGAAAGCAACATCACTGTCGCCTGAAGTCTAGAGGTTTCTTCCTTTGAAATGAACGGCTGTAAACCATGCAAATTTTCTTAAGAATGGAAAAGATTCCAGTAATTTTGTGTCAATGCAGGAGAATACAATATCCAGTTTCTTTGCCAGGCGATTGGTTTTTGAAAGCTTCATATACATGATGATCATGTGAAACAAATGAAATTCGCGTCGCTCTACGGAAACAAAATTCGCTCCGAAGTAATCGATATCGCTATTTGTTATGTATCCCTTAATTGAGTTTATGTACTCTCTCTGCTCTTCTGTTCCTGCAAATATTCTACGAACAAGTCGATACATATTGACAAATGGATTAAGTGGAAGGTTCTCCAGCAGGGCTACGCTCCCGCCTGGCTTCAGAATTCTCAGATACTCTCTGAATAGTCTTTCTTTATCCATGTATTGAATTGTACTCCTGGAAAAAATAATGTCCACTGAACCTGTTGGAATGCTTGTTTCTTCAGACAATTCATGCAGGAATGTACAGCTGTCCCTCAAGCCGTATGATTCAGCCAGATCTCTGGCCTTGTTCATTTTCATTTTATCTTTATCAATTCCCATCACAGTGGCACCTTGACTGGCAAAAAACACTGTCATCTCACCGTTACCACAACCACTGTCTAATAGAACTCTGTTCCGTACATCCCCCAATTCCCCGGAAATATATTTTACAGCATCGCCGAAAAAGAAATCGGCTAGAATATCATTTCTCATATGATCAACACTGTTTGGTGTCATAAAGATGCCTCCCAAACCAACTTACAAAAGAACCATTTCAGATCTTCAGCTCTGGTAACAGAGGTGATTTCTTCCCTGTATCACCTTATTCTCCCGTGATCCCGAATTGCACTTCTCGCACTGTTCTCGCTGCAGATATGCAGTTCTCTCAAATTAATTGTGTTGTCCGTGGCAATCTCCGGGTGTCTGTACATTCCGATCTTAAAATAATGCTGGTAGCCGTTATGCATATTTGGTCCAGTGTAGTGTACATGCGGCAGCTGATCATCATTAACCAGAATATTGAGGTAACCGTCATCCCCCTGGGACCATCTGATCTCAAACCTCAACTTGATCCACTCTCCAGGTTGAATCTCGATCAGATCTTCCATTGGCGGTTCCACATGCATATATCTGGGAGCAAAATAGTATCTGCCGTCATAGAATTTCAGATGCAGTGATATCACAGGAGACCTGGCAGGCAGATCGGCCCATGTTTCTCCAAGTCTTAAATCGGGCTGATCGTGCCACTGGGCCACATTCCACCATCTGTTTTCAGGAGCATCGTGCTGGAACCCACTGGGAATCATGACCTCCCACTGGTAAACAACTGTATCATGCTCCTCAAACGGCAGATCCACTACAACCTCGGAGCGAACACCATTGAAGAGCAATTCCTGGCCGTGGAACAAATGCAGAGAAACGTAATTATCATGAACTGTTACATTTCTCTGATCAGGGATCTCAATTCTCGCATATGCCCTTACAGATGTATCGCTTATCAGTACAGAAAGTATTTCTTCCTTAATGACCCTGGTTACCGGATTCTCTCCAGCAAACGCCGTACAGACAAGAACCGGGAAAGAAACAAAGAATGTTACAAATTTGCTTAAGTGTTTCATTCAGCACCCGTCTGTAAAATGTGACTGGTATTCAGATCCATTCAACAACATCCCTGAAAGAGCATAGTTTCCAGCAAGCCGGATGGCAATGGCAAAGCAAGCATAGTTTCTGCATTCTGAACAGATCCAGTAACAGCGTGTTCTCAATCCATCTGCATATAGCATTTAACCTGCCGGGGGTCTGACGGTTATTTACTTGTAAGGTAGCGGCTTCAAGTCTTTCCGCAAATACAAAGGGTGCCCGGGACAACCGGCCTTGGTCACTTTAAGACAATGCGGATCCTTAAGAAGTTTTATGACTTCTCTGCCCCGGTTAAGAAATTCTCCATGGTTACCCCATGCCGCTATAGTAATACCTGCTCTGCTGCTTACAGAGCGAATGAAGGAATCATTCTGTGGCCCCACCGGGTCGGCTGCAGTGTAAAGATTCCCAGGGTCAGTTGATCTGTAGGCAAATATGTTCAGCATGATAAGCCCTCCGTAACCCCAGTCTCTGGCGTAGTTAATACAACGCCTTACTGTCGGGTCATTCTTCTGCTCATCTGCAGTGGACGGGTTCAAGCCCACAAATGCCGCATAAGGTTTGTCTTTGTTCCATATTCTCCACAGCGAATAGCGGTGAATCCTGTCCGGTGAAAATTCAGCACCGCTTT
>JAOZLN010000202.1 GCA_029934845.1 Candidatus Sabulitectum sp. | reverse complement strand
GATCCTGTCTTCTTCTATGTCGAAACCCTCCAGGTCCGGGGGGTCTATTATCCAACTGTATACATTCCAGCAACCGAGCATGGGGAAGTATGGCGGATGAAGGGCACCAAGCCCCTGATCCCATGTGTTCCCAAGTTGATAACCGCTGTCGCCGGAAGACATTCGCCCCATTGACCTTTCAACAAGACTGCCGGTAACGCTTACCCTGCTCTTTTCTCGGGGAATGTAAGGTATCTCTGCCTGGAAAGAACCTGATGGTGCTACCAGACTGGCTCTTACAAGAAATCCTCCATCTGTTTCTATATCCCACCGACCAGACCAGTCCTGATCACCCGTTTCGTCTGGATCGGCTGCAATAAGAATATTTCCAAGGGCGACCAGCCCCAGAGGACCACCTGACCCTACAGCTCCGCCATCGATCTCTCCGCCGATAATCATGTTGTTGGCGGCTATGATAGTAAGGGGCCGCTCCGGCCTTCTGACTGTTTTAACAGTTACAGAAGAGAATCCATTCCGCACCACCACAAGATCTACTTCTGCAAGGCTCAGAACTCGCTCTGTGGCATTCTGATTCTCTTTGTACAGAAGGTGATCTCCTTCAATAAGAATTCTTTCAGCACTTATACGAACTGCATCACTGCGAACTGAGCCGGTAACAAGACCTCTGAAATGATCATTTAAACGAACAAAATCTATTTCAGGCACAGAGGTACGCCAGTACGGACTTCCCTGCCTGTGAAGAGTATATGGTCTTACCCAGATGCTGCTGCCCTGAGGGTGTGCAACATCTGATAATCCGGCTCCGGAAAAAACTATACCCGATTGTGCTGTAGACACCATCGAGGCATATGGATCACCTGTGGAATCTGGTGAATAACTGGAAAAATTAATCAATCCGTTGGAATGAACGGGCCCGTTAACAACCCGTCCATCAACAAAATATCCTTCCGGTATACCATTGTCGGTAAGCAGAGCGTAACTGGATGGATAGGCAGGAGTAGTTCTTAGCTCGATATCTCTTGTAACATCTCCTGCAAGACCTCTGGAACGAACTTCTACAGCTCCATTCCTGCACAAACCGCTCATCCCGTTCACAGGGTCAATTACAACGAAGAAACTGACACCGTCACCCAGGCTCATCCAGCCTGAACTGTCGCCTTCAACTTCAAGAAGGAACGGTTCACCATCTTCCGGGATCGATTCCAGGGAAGCAAGATGGTGAAGAGCCAGCGCAGTACCAGCTTCAGCCGCTGTAGCAGCCCGAATTCTGTTCATGCGAAAAAGAGAAGCTCTGGCGTTCATCTGAAAATATGTGTACACAACTGCAGTAAGAATAAACAGCACAGATGCCGTTCCCACAACCAGCGCCAGTGCACTTCCTCTTTGCTGCTTCACCGTTCCTGCTCCTTCACAAATATCTAATATGTTGGTATTCCATTTGTTACATCACTAGGTAACATATCCGGTTTCTCTGCCCACATGGTGGTATTCCAGTTTGCTGTTGTGGGAAAGAACGGCGGGTGCATGAAAAGAAGCCTTGGATCAAAATAAACACCTATTTCAAAGCCCTTGTTCCGCCCGCTGGTAATTCCTTCCGCCTGTATCATGTAACCACCTTGCACTCTGAATTCTACAGAACCTGTATTCGGCCAGCTGGGGTTCTCTGCAGCCAGATCGCCATCCAGAGCAACAAGCACCGCAGAGTAGGTAAAACCACCCTGAGTAGAAACCACCCAGGATTCCCCGGTCCATCCAGCATCTACACTCTCGTCTGCAATCATCATATCACCGTACACAGACATAATTCCAAGAAGGTCTTCGTTGGTGGGATCCTGCAGATCTTCATTCTCGTAGCTCAAACGACCGGACATGTATACATCACCCTGGCATCCGATGGTAAGAGCCATATCCAGCCCCTGGTTCTGATTTCCCCTAAGGTAGAATCTGTCGGAGGGATCATTCTCGATCCAGACCACCGGGTTTTCCATATCTCCCAGATAGTAAACATCCGTAGCTGCAAGAGAGTCTGTTTTTACCCAGAGTGTATCACCTTTAAGGCAGAGCCTGGAGCCATCGGGAACCTCCACAGTGGTAAGATAAAGGCCATCAGACTGTGCAGCAGACCTTACACCCTGCCAGTCAAGTTCATCTGGACCAAACGGGATCGGGTCTACTCCCAACTCAAAGTACGGCGCCCCGAGACAAAGCCTCTGATAGGGCCGCATCTCCAGATTCCCTCCATCAGTGGGAGTGGTCTGATGGGTACTGCCCACTGCCAGATAGTAATCAGAGGTCAACCGCAAACTGTAAAAGAACGGATCATTCTCGTGGGTTACAGAAGAGCTTTGAACCCGAATAGGTCCGTTGGCGTAAAAAGGGCCGTCAAATCTGTATCCGTCACCATAATAGCCACCAGTGCTCGGGTCTTCCATGAAAACAGAGAATCTGGCCAGATTCTCCGGCATTA
This sequence comes from Candidatus Sabulitectum sp., assembly GCA_029934845.1. Lineage (GTDB taxonomy): Bacteria > Fermentibacterota > Fermentibacteria > Fermentibacterales > JCC-6 > Sabulitectum. The sequence continues at coordinate 2,488 of JAOZLN010000202.1, read as the reverse complement.
CAATAGACGCCATGCCGAATGTTTCCAGTGTAACGCCCGGCACTGTAGAGATACACCTTATCATAAAGGCATTGGCCGTTACCACATATTCGTTCTGATTTGATGGGTCAACCGTTGCATAAACGCTACCCATACCACCTGGAAGCACAAATGGAGAGGTCTCTGTGCCCAGAATTGGAGCAGGCTCCAGGGCAGTGGGAAGAGAAGCGCCTGCAATCAGCATATGCGTGGCCAGGTTTATTCCGGCCTCGGCAGAAAGCTTGGCCTGAATTCTGTCTCTGGTCCAGATCTGCGTATCAACATTTGTCTGGAAATACCTGAAGGCACCGGCAGTAAGTACGATGAGAAACATGGACGCCACCAGAACCAGAACCAGGGCGGAACCTTTTCTGTTAAGTGTTTTCATTGCCATCCTCCTTAATTCGCAAACCGGCCGTAGAAACCGACATTATCGATGTTCCACCCGCCCTTTTCAGCAAAAGGCCCAGCTGACATAACAAACCTGATAAAGTAATATTCCTTGCCCTGAGCTCTGGCCTCTTCAAAGTAAGAAGTCAGTTGAACCACCTCGGAATGCCAGATGTCGTCATCGTAATCACACCTTTGAACAATGGTCCAATCGGAATTCTCTGTGGGGGGATCGGCAGTTGTAGTGAAAGCCATCTGTATAAATGCAAGGTCGTTCAAAGCCCGCCTGAGACATCTGTCGTAGGCCAGGGCAACCGAATCGTAAGCAGCAGTTTCAGACATTTCATATGCTCCTGAACGCAACCAGTTCCACTCGGCATTCGGGCTGTAGTAGCCATCATCGGTGAGATCGGTTCCGGCGATCCGGTTCTCGTTCCGGGGCATAAGAGCAGGATCAACATCAGGCGTGAACAGGGGGACGCCGATCTCCCAGTCGTTGTTCATTCCTCCAGGTACCCAGGGAACATTTCCGCCGAATCCCAGCTCTTCAAGGGTGTAGATCGCCTCAAAATCACCGAAGAAAGCACTGAATGCCAGAGGCATATTTGCCAGCTCGGCTGTGGAATCAGCGTCAACATACCTCAATCCGTGGCTTCCAGTACCTATCATAAAGGCAGGTCTCTGACCAACAACCTTCAGATAGGACGGATCACCACTAAGGGAAGTCTCCCACCTGGCAGTGTTGGGATGTGTTCCCCCAACCCAGGTGTAACCTGTTGATGGCCCGGTCTGGCTCATCTCTATCTTCACTATAAGATTGGCGTCAGCCGGCAGTATGTAGTTCTCGCCAAGGTTGATGATAACCCACTCGTCAATTGACGATGGATAAACCTCGAAAGTACCGAAGTAGGTCATTAAGCCCTTGTCCCATTCACCATCACCGGTGAAAACCGTTTCAGTGGTATTGCCCAGGTAAATGTCTACTTCGTTGAAGTACCATGTACCCATAGGGCTTGTTGGTTTAAACCCGATAGACTCTATAAGCACACCTGAAACCGTTCCACTTGCTTCAAAATTGTCCAGCGTCCATCCGGATCTTGTTACACTTCCGTCGGATTCAAAAACAAATCTGAACTGCACCTTCTGACCTACATAGCTGTCAAGGTTCAACTCTACAGTTGATGTACCTATGGTGCTGGTGAAAGCCCGGTGACCGCCGTGATCTCCGTTATAGCTGTCTGCTTCAATGAACTCCCAGCTCGCTCCACCGTTTGTTGATGCCTCTATCCATCCGTAATCATATCCGTTCTCGAAATCCACCGAATGAACAAAAGAAAGTATTGGATCTACCGTGGCGAAAGGTATGGTTATTTGAGGGGTTTCAAGCCAGCAGTAACTGTCATCACTGTAGGAGGCGCCATTTTCATGAAGAGTCCACTTGTGATTGCCCGAAAATTCCTGAAGTGTCCAGTCGTCGATGCCTCCTGCGTTCATGGGTTCGTGGTGCCAGCCTGGAACGGTGTACTTTTCGGTTATGACGCCAAGTTCAAAATATCTCCAGTGCATTCCGTAAGCAGACCATGGCCCCATTCCGTACTGACTCAGGGCAATACCAAAGGCTGCGCTGAATGGTACGCCATTGGAAATTGCAGCGTCATCAAGGTCAACAGCAATTTTCTGCCAGCTTGCAGAAGAAGAAGGGGTACCGATGCGACTCATGTCCAACACTGTGTTGTCTGCAATTATCGTGATGTCATCAAAACTGATGCCATCACTTCCGGTTGCTGAGGTGGCAGTGTAGTTATCGTACTGGCTGAATATGATGTAAAGAGTGGAAGGCATAGTGCCTGATGGTGTAAATGTGTAGCTGTAATCAGCCCAGACACCGTCTGATTTCGAACCAGGCTCTAGATTCTCATAACCTTCCATGCTGTCTTCAATTTCTTTCCCAAGGCTCCAGCCGATGTAGTCACCTCTGTTGGTTAAAGAGCTGAAAGCAGAACTTTCATCACCATGGTCGGTCATCCGGTAGTTAACAACTATGGAAGTACCATCCTCAAGACCGGAGGCATCCACCTCA
>JAOZLN010000201.1 GCA_029934845.1 Candidatus Sabulitectum sp. | reverse complement strand
CCGAAGGTATCGTACAGTTTGAAAGCAAGCCTTCCAGCGATGACCTTGTTGGGATTCTTCAAAAGGTTTGGCAGCATTTTGTTGAACTGCTTCATTCCTGCCTGAAGGGTTTCTCCAAAGAGTTTTTCCTCTCGCTCCAGTTCGTCCAGGATCAGTGCTTTGTTTCGCACCAGCTCCGGGTATTCCTCGCCCTCGGTCTGGATAACCATGGAGGCAAGTTCCCCCAGAAAGCCCTTTGGAATGTTCAGCTTCATTCCATGCCTGATTGCAAGTCTGATAAGCCTTCTAAGAACGTAACCCTGGTCCACATTGGAAGGCACTACCCCCTGATCATCACCCAGAATATGAGTGCTACTTCTTATGTGATCGGCTATGACCTTTTCCGATCTGGTTGATCCTGTTGTGTTTGCAAGCTCTCTGATTCTTTTTATAAGAGGTTTCAGAACGCCGATCTCATATACCGTTTTGTATCCACCCAGCATGGCAACAGTTCTTTCAACACCCATTCCGGTGTCCACATTTTTCTGTTCCAGAGGCTCATAGGTGCCTGCTTCAGTCTTGCGGTACTCCATGAACACATCATTCCATACCTCAAAGTACTTACCGCAGGAACATCCCGGCTTGCATTCCTCACCGCAGGGTTCTTTACCTGTGTCAAAGAACATCTCCGTATCAGGGCCGCAGGGGCCTGTGGCACCAGTTGGTCCCCACCAGTTATCTTTCATGCCGAAACTGAAGATCCGTTCCTCTGGAACACCTGCTTCCATCCAGATCTTAGCTGCTTCATGGTCTGCAGGAATGTCTCCCTCACCGGCACACACCGTTACGCTGATCTTTTCAGGGTCGAAACCAAGCCACTCTTTGCCTGTAAGGAATTCCCAGCTCCACAAAATCGCTTCCTTCTTGAAGTAGCCCCCCAGTGACCAGTTGCCCAGCATTCTGAAAAAAGTAAGATGTGTAGCATCGCCAACCTCTTCAATATCGCCTGTTCTTATGCATTTTTGAACGTCAACCAGTCTTTTTCCCTGAGGGTGTTTTTCGCCCAGAAGGTATGGAACCAGAGGCTGCATTCCTGCAGGCGTGAACAGAATGGTTGAATCGTTCTCCGGTATTATTGACGCACCTGGAATTCTTTTGTGATCCTTGCTCTTGAAAAATTTTATGTAAAGGTCAACAAGCTCTCGTTCAGTCATTTAAAATTCCTTCTGGTAGATTCTATATCGTTTGTAGAGGTCGGCATTCATCTGTTTTTCCAGAATGGCTCTCATCTCACGGTTGTTCTCCAGTATCCATGAGAGCTCTCCCCTGCCCATACCGATCTTTGTACTGTTCTTGATCAATCTGTCTATAACCAGAGCCTCAAGCCCCTTGTTCCGGTGCTCTTTTTTAACACCCATCAAAAGAACTCTAACGCGGTCGATCTCGACTTTGAAAGGTGGTACTTTCAGCGCAAGAACGGAGGGTATTGCTCTTCCGTTTCCTTTTTTAAAAGCAATATTTGCGTCTGGCAGACCAACTCCAAAAGCAACAACTTCCCCGTCCAGTTCCACAATGGGAGTAAGTTCCGGTGTAATGAGCATTTTCAATTCATCCACCATTGCAGCAAACTCTCTGGAAGACATTGGTACAAAACCCCAGTTCTCTCCCCAGCACTCATTGTAAACATCCATGATCTTTCGCATGTCATTGGTAAGATCCTTGAGATTGATCCCGCGAACGGTCCACCTTCCCCGTTTTTCCACCATCTTCGCAATACGGAAAAGCTTCTTGAACCTCTCGCTGTCTCCATCAAGCCAGTAGGCCAGAAGATCCATAAGTTTGCTGTAGCCTGCAGCTTCCACAAGCCCCCCAAGCCACTTGGGATTGTGAAGCATCATAAGCCTGGGGTCTGTATCAAACCCGTCAACAAGCAGGCCGCATTCCTCGTTTGTAGAAAGGTTGAAAGGGCCGCGAAGGCTTTCCATCCCCTGCTGCTTCACATAGTCTTCAGCCGTTTTAAGAAGAAGAGCAGCAAGTTCAGTGTCATTCTCGCATTCAAGAAAACCGAAGAAACCGGTCTTCTCATTGTGATATTCGTTGTGGGTTCTGTTAACACAGGCACTGATCCTGCCCACAACTTTGTTGTTGTTGTCTCTGGCCACATAGAACTCAACCTCTGCATGCTCGTGAAATGGATGTTTTTTGCCCATGAGCTGTCGAACATTCATCAACAGAGGAGGCACCCAGTGAGGATCATCTTTGTTAATCCTGAAGGGAAGCATAAGAAATTCTTTAGTTGTTTTTCGATTGTTTACTTTCTCGATTGAGTACTTCATTCTACCCGCCTATCAGATCATGCTTGCGACCTATCTTCTTGAAAACATCCAGTGCCCGGTCAATCATATCGTCTGTGTGACTGGCCATGAAACTTGTGCGAAGCATTGCTGCCCCCGGCTCTACTGCAGGCGAAATTACCGGATTCGTGAATACACCGTTATCGAACATATCTTTCCAGAATCTGAAGCAGTCCAGATCTTCACCAACATGTATAGGAATAATGGGAGCCTCACTATGGCCAATATTGAAACCAAGATCTGACAATCCGTTTCTGCATCTTTTTGCAGCTCTGTGAACCTTTGTTAAGAGCTCCGGCTCTTGCTCCAGAACATCAATAGAAGCAATAACTGTTGCAACGGAAGCAGGTGGTAAACTTGCGCTGAATATGTTTGTTCTTGCGTTATGACGAAGGTAACTTATCACCCTGGCGTCTCCTGCAGCGAAACCACCTATGCAGGCAAACGATTTGCTGAAGGTGCCAACGGTAAGGTCGACCCTGTTGTGACATCCCTGGAATTCAGCTGTTCCCATACCTGTGGCACCCATGGAACCCACCCCGTGGGCATCGTCAACAAGCAGTCTTACTCCAAATTCTTCAGCCAGGTCTGCAAGACCATTGATGTCTGCCAGATCACCTCCCATGCTGAACACGCCATCGGTGATTATCAGACCGGGCTCACCTGTATACTTTTCCAGAATATGTCTGAGATGATCAAGATCCTTGTGCTTGAATTTAACTACCTTTGCATAACCCAGTCTGGAACCGTCTATAATTGAAGCGTGGTTCTCGCGGTCAAGGTAGAGGATATCCCCCCTCTGCCCCAGTGTGCTGATAGCACCAAGATTTGCCTGAAAGCCTGTACTGAATGTAAGACAGGCTTCTTTCTTAAGAAATTTTGCCAGACGGTCTTCAAGTTCCAGATGGATGTCCAGTGTACCGTTCATAAATCTGCTGCCGGTACACCCGGTTCCGTACTTTGTTATGGCCTCGCGGGATTTCTCCATTACATAGGGGTTGTCTGTAAGACCAAGGTAGTTGTTCGATCCAAGCATGATCAGGCTGTGTCCGCTGATTTCCATCTCTGCACCAACATGCCCCTGAAGAGGAACAAAGTAAGGGTAGAGACCCATCGCCTTTACTTTTTCAGGCCTGTCGTAATCGAAACACTTCTGAAATATGTCCATAGAATCACCTGTCGTTTTTTCTGGTAAGCCAGAAGTTGAAAAAGTTAATGTGATATACCATATGAATCTAACCACAAACCTTTCAAAAACAAACAGGAATAGGCATATTCCAGCGTTGAAAGAAAGGGTGGGCAGTGAAAATTTTTCTTACCGGTGCCTCCGGTTTCGTGGGCAGGAACCTTGCAAAACAGCTTCTAAAAAACGGACATACCGTAACTGCAGCTGTGCGTGCAACTTCAGATATATGTCATATTCCGATTGGTTGTAAAATAGTTACGGTAGACTTTGCGTCACAAGAGAGTATCTGCCGCCACTTGAATAATGTTGAAGTTATCTACCATGTTGCCGGAGCTGTGAAAGCCCGTTCAGGTGAGGATTTCGACAGGATCAATGCCGGGCTCACTGCTGCCGTGGTAAATGCCGCAAAGATTCAAAGCCCTGAAGCACTGTTCATTCTTGCTTCAAGCCAGGCAGCGGCAGGGCCCAATGATGGCGGTCCTCAGTCTTCCTATGGAAGAAGTAAACTTCTTGCTGAACAGGTTGTAACAGGCCTGTCCCGATACATCATTGTCAGGTCTCCTGCGGCACTGGGTCCAGACGATGGAGAAACACAGTCCTTCTACGTATGGGCCAGGCGGGGAATTACCGTTACCCTTGGCAATAGTGACGTGAAGTTCTGCGTAATATCCATTTCCGATCTGTCATTCTTCATGGCCATGCTGGCGGATGTACCGGAAGCTGTGGGAAGGGTACTGCAACCCTCCTGCCCCGAACTGGTAACATGGAAGAAAGTACATAAAGCTATGGAGAAGGCTACAGGCAGAAGAATACTGAGAATACCGGTGCCTTCATTCCTTGTTTACACCGCAGGTTTCCTTGCAGAGACCATGGCAACCTTAACAGGCAGCCGTCTGCTGTTAGACAGGGAAAAGGCCCGTGACATAACCTCTTCAAAATGGCTCTGCAAGCAGCATGAAGTTGAAAAGATCACCGGCTGGAAACCGGAACTGTCTTTTGAAGAGACCATCCGAAGAGCTGTTCAAACCCCTGCACAGCAGTAGCAATAGTATCACAAATTCAGAACCAGCGCTACAGCCCTGCATTAACAGTATAGTCTATTGACACTATACTCTTATTAGACCATAGTCTCAATACAAAAGAGGAGCTGGCATGGGAAAACTTGTTGATCGTCAGAATGAGAGAAATGAACTCTATTCACTGTCTCAAACAGGAAAACCAGAAATGGCACTTCTCTACGGAAGACGAAGAGTTGGGAAAACTTTTCTGCTCGGCAACATATGGAACAACCCCTTTTACTTCCTTGCTGCAGACACTACCTCCGAGACAAACCGTAAAGACCTTCTGGATGAATTGAGGCAATGGAGCAACAAAGAACTTATACCTGAAGACTACCCCACCTGGCGTTCTGTTTTCAGGTTAATGTCTCAGACTCAAAT
>JAOZLN010000200.1 GCA_029934845.1 Candidatus Sabulitectum sp. | reverse complement strand
CAAAAACTCAATGGTCGTGGCAGGCATTCCATCAGAAGAAAACTACACCGATATAATTGTGGAAGCCGGTATCAGGTTCTGATGGAAAGAATTGCCGAGAATCTTCATTTTTACCGATATGAATTCAAGTACATTCTTGAAGGTGAAAGACTGAACAGGGTTGTAGAAATACTGGATAACCATCTGTCCAGAGACAAACACTGCGGGGAAAATGGAGATTACCCCATCAGAAGCATATACTTTGATTCACCTGATATGCGCTGGTATCACGAAAAAAGAAATGGCCTGGAAAAAAGATTCAAGTACCGTCTGCGCAACTATTCTCACGGAGAAAGCGGATTCTCGACACCTCTATACCTTGAGCTGAAAGGCAGAGACGGAAGTCTTGTAATAAAGCACAGGGTGAGAATGCCAGCGGATCGATTCGAAGAAGGAATAGGCGGTGGCGCCAGCTGGCTCCGAGAACTTCTGTACGAGACCTCACCTGGAAACAGTGTTGCAGAAAGATTCATCGCTCAATCCTTCAGATACAGATTAGCGCCCAGCGTGATCACTGATTACAACAGAGCTGCATGGGAAGACCATGCCAATCCCGACTTCCGGGCGACCATCGATACTGCCTCAACGGCATGGCGTACTTCCTGGAGAGGGTTGCCAGAGGGAATTCCTGTGCTGATAATACCCAGTGGCGGTATTATAGAGATAAAATTCAGATACAGAATACCGTTCTGGTTCCAGAGGATGATCAGAGAGATGGATCTTACCAGAATATCCGTCTCCAAATTCCAGAGAGCCGTCGAGGCTGTTTATCTGGGGCATGACGGTACACGGCTTAACCGCCTGATCGAGAGGAGAATTGCTTGTCTGCACTGATGCAATGGTTTACCACAACCAGTGAAACACTAGGCTACAGTCCTGGTGATCTAATTGTTAATCTTCTTCTTGCATTAACATCCGGTCTCATTATTGGGGTTGTCTATAAATCCACACACCGAGGTCTTACATATTCCCAGAACTTTGTTGTAACCCTGGTTCTTATGTGCATAACGGTAAGCGCTGTTATGATGGTTATAGGAAGCAACCTTGCCAGAGCCTTTGCCCTGGTGGGCGCTCTGACCATTGTCAGGTTTAGAACCGTGATCAAGGATACACGGGATACTGCTTTCGTATTCTTCGCCCTCACAGAGGGCATAGCCTCTGGTACGGGCAATTATCTTTTGTCTGCAATTTCTACAGTCTTTATCAGTGCAGTTGCTATTCTTTTGTACAAAACCAATTACGGCGCATACATGAGAAGCGAATATGTAATACGATTCCGCTTTGACCGGGATTCGGGCATAGAGGCGGTGTATGCCAAACTGATAAACGAGAAAACTTCCAGATCAGCTCTTATTCACATTGAACCATCAGACAATGGTCGCTATCTGATTCTATCCTACGATATTACTCTTAAGGGTGGGGTTTCTGCAGCAAGCCTTGTCTCTACCATGGAGAAAACAGCAGGGCTGGACAGAGTCAGCCTGGTAAGCTCAATGGAAGACAGCGAATTCTAAAGAAAAGAGGCTCCGGAGAAATCCGGAGTCTCTTTTCTTGATCAATTTTAATCAGCAATACTATTTACAGCTCCTGGCGTTCCCCAGCATACAGCATCCCCACCGTTGTCGGCAGTTGGATTTGCATAATCCTCTGAGGGCTGCCAGTTTGAAGGGTCATTGGGACCCATGGGATCAATTCGTTCAAGAGATGCGCCATCGCCATCGGCAGTTGAAGGTTCTGTTCCGCTTGCTCCCCAGCTCTGGTCATAGCGAAGGGTCTCCATCACCGTACCGTTCTCGCTGTACAGAATTAACTCATCTGTGGAATTGCGCAATCTTGTCCATTCACCACTCCACGGAATAAGGCGTATTTCCGTTCCATAAGCCGCCGTGAACGAAAGGTTGTTGGCTGGAACAACTCCGTAGGTATCCGGAGCAAGAAGATAGTGGCTAAGGAAAACCTGGTTGTTTCCATCGCTGATCATCATGCCGGCAAGGTTAACAGCTTCGGATGAAGCGTTGTAGATCTCGATCCATTCAAGATGTTCATCAAGGCCAAGAGTACTCCCGTCGGGATTATACATAACCTCATTCAGAACAATTGTACCTGGAACCTGGGAAACAAGGGCCGTAAAAATCAGAAAGAATAGCATAGTAACTCCATTCGTTGCTCTGTATCACATTTATCTCTTATACCCGATTTGCTCTAAAGTGTTTCCGGCGTATGAGAAAAACACCCAGAATCGCCAGTGTCCCAATGGCCAGCAGGGGAATTGTTACAGCAAGTACCGACGTGACCGCCGCTGCACCATCTTCTACAAACGAAACTACTCCGGAACCTCCCAGGGGCGACACTGCCGAGCGTATAGAAACACTAGCCACCTGAACACCCCCTGCCACTGCTCCTCCTGCAACTGCCGCAAGAATCCATCTTAACAACGGAGATATATCACCCACCATGGATGCAGTAAGAACAGTTCCTGCAATTGCCGCTGCAGGTGTTGCAATAACATCCAGAGCATTGTTGATCAGGGGAACAAAATAGGCGACAATCTCTATCACCGTAGCAAGTCCAAAACCAACGAGTGCCGGCCAGCTTCCAAGCCACTCAAACCCCGAAGCAGGCGTAAGATGACCGGAGTGAACAGCAATGCTCATAACCAGCATTGGAACAAAAACACGAAATCCACAGGCAGCACTTAATGCAACACCAACAAGCGCAGCCAAAACCCATTCCATAAGAATCTCCGCTGGAACAGGGCGGCAGATCTGCCGCCCTGTTCCTTTTCTTTAAAGTTCTCTGCCTCTTTTGAACGCTTCCACATTAACCTCAAAAGCCTTTGTGGGCACTCTCTCCTCTATGGCCTCGAACCAGCTTTTCTCTGATATATCCGGAAGATGCTTTGAAGCGGCACCAAGCAGAATAATATTCATAACACGAAGGTTCCCCAGTTCTTTCGCGATTTCCATGACTGGAATCATTTGATTGGGGATATCTTTTTCCTCGATGATCTTTTCAACATCAGGATAAACCGCCGAACCTGTATTCACCGTCATTGGTTCTATTGCAAGATCACATGTAATAAGTTTTCCATCTGGAGAAAGGTAACCAGCCCATCTGAGGCCTTCCATTTTTTCCAGAGAAAGCACCACATCAGCAGCTCCTTTTTCCACAAGAACACTGTTTACTTTTTCTCCGAACCTTACATGGCTGGAAACAGAACCGCCCCTCTGGGCCATTCCGTGAACCTCACTTTTTTTTACATCGAAACCGGAACGCCATGCTGCACTGCAAAGAACTTCGCTGGCCATTAGAATTCCCTGACCGCCGGTTCCGCAGATGATGATGTTTTTAACCTTGCTCATTACACTACCCCCTCAAGATCTTTTGAGAGTGCATCTTTGGGACACACCTGAACACAAAGGTTACAGTTTGGCCAACAGAGAATCTCACTTATTACTGGAATTCTCTTCTCGGCATCCCAGCTTATTGCAGGGCAACCAAGCTTCACACAAAGCTTGCAGTGAACACATTTATCCGGGTCATGCACTGCAATCGTTTTTCTCTTTGGCTTGTACTGCATGATACAGGGCCTCTTTGTAATAATCACACCGAGCTCTTCCCTGTCAAATTCTTCCTGGAAAGTTCTTTTCATTAAAGGAAGATCATGAGGATCCACAGTCTTTACATGCTTTACCCCACAGGCAAGAACCAGTTTTTCAAGATCCAGAGCCGGGGCGGGCTCTCCTCTAAGATTTTTTCCGGTAGTGGGGTTTTCCTGACCACCTGTCATGGCGGTAAGGCTGTTATCCATTATCATTACAGTACCGGTATTACCGTTATAGACCATGTCTATAAGGCCGGTTATTCCCGAATGCACAAACGTGGATTCCCCGATGGCACTGACCAGTTTGGGCATTTTTTCCCTGCCCACTGCCTTCTCAATACCGGCAAGAACACCAATGGATGCACCCATGCACACCACAGTTTCCAGAGCATTGTAGGGGGGCATAAGACCCAGGGTATAGCAGCCGATATCACCAGTGGAACTGGCTTTCATCTTTGCAAGAGTATGAAATGCTCCACGGTGTGGACAACCGGCACAAAGCGTGGGCGGTCTTCCCGGCAGCGCAATATCTTCAAAGGTGATCTGCAGGCTCTCTCCGTCTTTGATGCCTCTTCTTACAAGCTCCGGATTAAGCTCTCCCTCTACAGACATCAGCTCGCTGCCAATACCGTCAACAAGGAGATGCGATCTGATCCGCTCTTCGAGATACGGCTCTCCCTCTTCAACAAACATTACTTTATCAACCTGATCGACAAATTCCTTGATGAGTCTCCACGGAAGCGGATTTGTCATTCCAAGCTTCAGAACACTGGTTTCCGGATGCACTTCCTTTACATACTGATAGCTGATACCACTGGTGATAATTCCCAGAGATTTATCGGCCATCTCAATCCTGTTAAGCGGGCTGTCGTAGCCCCATTCTTCAAGGGCCTTCAGTCTGGCAACAACCCTGGAATGCATTTTTCTTGCATTTGCAGGAATGGGAACTCTTTTGGCAATGTCCTTGGTATAACCCTTAACCTGCACCTCTTTGCGTGGCCCTGCTTCTACAATACTTTTGGAATGACATATTCTAGTTGTTACCCTAAGCAGAACCGGTGTATCGAACATCTCGCTTATTTCATAGGCAATGCTTGTAAAATCTTTGGCTTCCTGGCTGTCAGAAGGCTCTAGGATCACTACCTTTGCCGCCCTGCCCATCAGCCTGTTATCCTGCTCATTCTGAGACGAATGAACTCCCGGGTCATCGGCACTGACAATAACAATGCCTCCCGTTGCTCCTATGTAACTAAGGGTGAAAAATGGATCGGCTGCCACATTCAAGCCAACATGCTTCATGGTTGAAAGTACTCGGGCACCTCCAAATGAGGCCCCCGCTAA
>JAOZLN010000199.1:3735-5018 GCA_029934845.1 Candidatus Sabulitectum sp. | reverse complement strand
AAGGTGATCTGGCAATATATGCAACAATATCATCCTGACTGTTGCTTGTGGCAACTATGTCTAAATGACCGTCGTTGTTAAAGTCGCCAACATCACAGGCATACGCCCCCATAAGGGCTCCATCAACATAGCTCTGATTCCAGTTACTGCTGGAACCGTCGTTCCTCCACCAGCATACATCTCCGGACTGACTGGAGACACCTGCAATGTCCACCATCCCATCCCCGTCAACATCTGCTGCCCTGATTTGCCTGGCATCAAAATTGGTTGTAATTACGGTTGGAAGACTCCAGCCCGCCGGGGTATAGCGAAAAAGCACTATCTTGTTCTCACTATCACTGGAGGCAACAATATCCTTGTATCCATTGCCGTCAAAATCAGCAACGGTAATAAATCTGGGAGATCCGACATTACCAATTACATGCTTTGTCCATGCAGTGCCCTGTCCGTTAACATTCTCACTCCAGAATATCTCTCCCGATTGATAAGCACAGCATGCTGCATCCACATCTCCGTCTGTATCAAAATCTACTGCCGTGACATAAACAGGTCCATTGGCAATACTGATCTGGTTCTCATCTCTGTTAACTATCAATTTTAACTGAAAGGGTGTAGTGTCCCAGTCCATATCTCCTGCCAGAGAGAACCTGTCCAGCCAATCTGTAACCGGTCCGGCAACTCCAGGGCCGCCTGCCCAGTCAGTCTGGGTTTCGCTTTCTGCAAAAGCCGTCAAACAAAGACCCGCAGTCAATAATAATAATAATAACTTCATATAATCCCCCAAGTAATAGTTATGCGTGCATATACAAATACGAGTATGCAGTTAAAACAACATCAGGTCAATACCCAATATGGGTTACAGCTCTCCGGGAGATTTTATTTTAAGGTAGCGGTCTCTTTCACTAAAGACGCAACCACAATAGGGTTGCCGGTACATTCCAGCGCTTCGCGATAGCTCGATGGATCTTCTGTAGCTGTCTCTGAAATCTTTGTACATGAACTGAACACAGTGGATCTCTGAGGCATTATCCCCTGCTTTCTGCAGAAGAACATGATTCTGGTACGGACTTACGGAAAGAGTGGACGTGAACAGATCGATGCCGGTTTCAGAGGCCATCATGGCAGTTTTCTCCATTCTGTCCGAAAAGCACGAGAAACATCTGTTCTCTGCGTCCAGCAGCATTCTAATGTTCTTTTCCAGTGGATATTCCTCGTCGTAGATCATGGGTAATCCCACAACAGGAGCCCATTCTTTCAGTGTATCAAGCCTGCGTTTGAATTCT
>JAOZLN010000199.1:0-3725 GCA_029934845.1 Candidatus Sabulitectum sp. | reverse complement strand
TCCACGGATGTATCGACGGATTATAAAAATAGCCTGTTACTTCGAAGTCGTCAGCCCTCAGATTCTCAAGAACTGCTGTGGCACATGGCGCACAGCATATGTGAAGAAGCAATTTCCTTTTCACAGCGGAAGTTCCTCCTGGCCTGCTCTGGTAAAGCCAAGATGCCTGTAGGCATGTGCTGTAGCCACCCGTCCCCTGCTTGTACGGTTAAGAAATCCTCTGGCCAGAAGAAAAGGTTCCACAACATCAATAAGGGTATCTCTTTCCTCGTTAAGTGTGGCAGCAATGGCAGATACGCCCACCGGACCACCGGCATACTGCTTTATAATAACATTAAGATAGTTTCTGTCCAGCCTGTCCAGCCCGGCTTCGTCTACACCGTTTATGTCCATTGCCTCTACAGAAGTGTCTTCGTCAATGGCCTTACGGCGCATAACCTGAGCATAATCTCTGACCCTCTTGAGAAGCCTGTTTGCTATCCTGGGAGTACCCCTTGAGCGAAATGCTATTGATTCAGAACCGTCTTCGGTTATTGCAGTTGAAAGTATCCCTGCTGAGCGGGTAATAATGGTTTTCAAATCCTTCACATCGTAGAATTCCAGATGAAGCGAAAAACCGAATCTGTCTCTTAGGGGACCTGTAATAAGCCCTGCACGAGTGGTGGCACCTACAATGGTAAAATGGCTCAGCTCCAGCTTAACTGTTCTTGCATGTGGACCGGGGTCAATTACCATATCGATCTCAAAATCTTCCATTGCAGGATAAATGTATTCCTCTACTATCCTGGGCAGTCGATGTATCTCATCGATAAAAAGAACATCTCCTCTTTTAAGGTTGGTTAATATTCCAACAAGATCCGCAGGCCTTTCAAGCGCGGGGCCTGAAGTACAGACAATTTCAGCTTCCATTTCCTCTGCTATCACATAAGCAAGCGTAGTTTTCCCAAGGCCTGGAGGGCCGTGAAAAAGCAGGTGATCCAGTGGCTCTCCACGCTCTTTCGCCGCCTGCACAGCAATTTTCAGGTTATCTATAAGTTCCCGTTGGCCTATGTATTCGGCAAAACTCCTGGGTCTAAGGCTGGTAAAATCTCTTTCCTCTACCTCGCTGATGCTGTCTGCTCTTACAATAGATTCCAGTGCCATATTAACATCAGCTCCTTATTTTCATTGCAGCCCTGACCAAAGCCGATGGGGAAACTTCGGATCCCACTTCATCAACAGCTGCATTTATCAGGGAGACAGCTTCAGAAGAAGGAATTCCAAGTTGCTCTAGAATAGCCCGAGCATCTACAGAGCTGGCTGAAACAGCAGGTTCAGAGGAAATATAACTGGACTTTGACATCACATCCTGCAGTTTGGCAACGATCTGCTTCGCCCGTGAATTGCCAATACCAGGTAGAGATTTCAGTACCTTTATGTCACCTGTGGCAATTGCCGAGGCAAGCTCAGACGGTGGGATAACCATTGCCTTTGCAGCTGCTCTTACCCCCACACCGGATACACTTATGAATTTTGTAAAAAAATCTCTGTCTGAAATGCTGGGGAAAGCAACCGCCAGCGGCACCCCCTTGTTTCCCTCATTAACTATCTGGAAAAGAAGAAAGAAAAGGGATTCATCCCCAACGGAAACATACCGAAGGAAATATCCAGGAGCCAGAAGACGAACAGTTATCGGACCTGTTTCAAGGAGAATGTAGGATTTGTCCGTTCCTGTGACCAGGCCTCTGATACTTTCAAGCATGTCGCTCCGCTTCGTACAGAGCAATGGCCACTGCAAGGGCATCACTCACATCAAGTGGTTTCAGTTCACTCCGGATACCGAAAATACGGCATACCATCCCATTTACCTGCTGCTTACTGGCCCGTCCGTTACCGGTTACCGCCTTCTTAACCCTGCTTGCAGGCAGTGACTCCACCCTTATCCCCTTCAATCCAGCGGCAAGACAAAGCACGCCGCGGGCATGCCCCATGATAATGGCAGTTGCAGGATGACGGTAATGAGAATATATCTTTTCCATTCCCATCACATCAGGAGAATACTTCTGAATAACCTCAGCAAGCCCCCTGTACAGCTCCGCAAGCCTTGGAGTAAGAGGGTCCGATGCTTTTGACCTTATGGTTCCTGCATCAAGTAACTTTATGGAACCTGAGCAAGCCGAGATCACTCCAAATCCGGTGATATTCAATCCGGGATCAATTCCAAGAATTACCCTGTCAGCCAACTAGTCTTCCATATCAAAGTTCGAGAAAAGCGCTTGAACATCATCCAGATCCTCAAGAGCCTCAAGAAGCTTCATGGTTCTTATGGCAACCTTGCCGGTAAGAAGAACCGTGTTAGACGGAATCTTTGTTACCTCAGAAGAAACTACTTTAATTCCAGCAGATTCCAAAGCTTCCTTTACTGCAAAAAGATCATCAGGCCCGGTAGAAGCAATGATTGTTTCTTCCACGACAGCAACATCTTCCAGACCGGCATCAAGCCCGGCTTCAAGAACCTCGTCCTCTGAATGAGCTGTTCCATCTATGCAGATCTGCCCCTGCTTGCTGAAAAGGTAGGCTACACTGTTCTTTGAACCCAGACTGCCTCCGCCTTTTGTAAGAGAATGGCGGATCTCTGCTGCAGCACGATTCTTGTTGTCTGTTAAAACTTCTATTATTATGGCAACTCCACCTGGCCCGTAAGCCTCGTAGAGCATTTCTTCATAGGTAACACCCTCAAGTTCTCCTGTACCACGCTTGATAGCCCTCTCGATATTGTCATTGGGCATATTCTGCCCCTTGGCGCTGTCAACGGCAACTCTCAACCTGGGGTTCATGTCAACATCACCACCACCAGCTCGAGCAGCAACGGAAATTTCCTTCACCAGACGACTGAATATCTTGCCCCGAGCTGCGTCTGCCTTGCCCTTCTTGTGTTTGATCGTACTCCATTTATTGTGTCCGGACATCTGTATCTCCTTAATTTATGAGTTTTTCGATGATGCTACCTTAGGACAGAAATGTCATTAGGTCAAGTTCTGTTACTATGGTAATCAACTATTTCATCCCAACTTTGAACAGATCGTCGGAAAAAAGATACTCCAGTCTTAGCTACATCTACCTTTTCAACTTCCTGAGAGCAAGGCAGGATCACAAGCTGAGACTTTACAGAAGACAGAACAATCTCTATTTCAGCAAGCCAGTCCGCTTTCGCCGTTTCCTGCCCTACCGCAACACACCTTGCCAGCACTGCTGCATCCATGGAAGATATCAAGCCGCCGCACAGATCGGGCCGATCTTCTTCAATATCCAGTATCTCGGGAAGATCATGGATATGCTCAGAAAGAGCTACCCCTATTCCCGGCAGACCGTCCACTGGAAAAGCAGGGAAAAGGAAAGTTCTTTTATCGGCATGTCCACCTGTCTCGGTTTTCTTCGCTGTCAGAACATCATCCTCGTATCTGCTGCTGAAGGTAAGCATTGTTGCTGTGAATTCATTCCTGACTGTTCGCTTCAATACATGTACAGTTGCCCTGACCATCCAGAATGGAAGAGGCAGATGGGAATCTGCAGATGCTCTGCACTGAACCTGTACTGGTTCAAGACCGGTTTCACCAAGAACCCAGCCTTTGCCGCAGTTGCTGCAGAAAAACAATTTGTCCTGACCCAGTCCGGAAAGGGTAGCTCCACAGTGCTGGCAGACAAGTCTTGTAATTCTCATATCAAACTGTCCATTTCAGCGTTCT
>JAOZLN010000198.1 GCA_029934845.1 Candidatus Sabulitectum sp. | reverse complement strand
AAGCAGAATGGCAACAGCCAGAGGTGACAGTGTGTATGGTGCAGAGCTTGCAAACGCAGCAAACTCTCTTAACCCTCCGGGAAATTGATATGCCGAAGTACCGTGAGTTGTGCCCGGAAATACGGGAGACGGATCTTTACACAGGATGCCCGTTCGGCTGTGTTTACTGCGTGGCAAAACCGAAACACGCAAAAACTGTACAGCCCACTGGAAACGAGAAGAAGCTGATCACTGACCCTGTGTCAGATATTCCTCTTTACCTTTCTCCCTGGACAGATGCATACCCTCCGTGTGAGGAAAAACACAACCGTACAGGTTCTCTGGTAAGACATCTCTCGAAAACAGGTCAACCTTTCTACATCATCACAAAAAGCCTGCTGGTAAAAAGAGACATTGATGTTATCAGAAACAGCAAAAAAGCATTTGTTGCCATCTCATTGAATACCCTTGATAACAGCATCACAGACATGCTGGAGCCCTCTGCCCCCACAGCACAGCAACGAGCTGAAATGATAGAGGAACTTGCTGAAATTTCAGGGCTGCGCACTGTGGTAAGAATAGATCCCATTATTCCAGGGGTAACAGATGGAGAAAAGCTGGAGGAACTTCTGCGGTGGGTGCTTAGGGTAAAGCCATTCGCCATCGGGGTGGAAACCCTGAGAATAAACAACACAATTGCAGAAAGAATGAAGACAGTGCTGCCAGAGGAATCCTTCAACAAGATGATGAAACACTATCCGGTAACAGAAGATGAACCGATTCATCCACCGATGGAATAGCGACTTGATCTTTTTCACAGGATTGCCGGAAAATTCAGAAACTCTACAGTAAGAGCCTCTTTCTGCCAGGCAACTCTTAAGGAAAAGATCACAAACTGGGACTGCAGGGGTGGCTACTGATGGTTACCTCTCTTTATCTGATGCCCACAGGCAGGTGTAACTGTGTCTGCAGCTACTGCTATTTCCCTGTGGGTGCAAAGAAAGAAAACCCGGAATTGTTCATGAGAGTAGCAGAATCTTTCACGGAACACATCATCAGCTCAAATCCCATAGCCAGACCTCAGATCAGGTTCACAGGAGGAGAGCCGTGGCTGGAAAAAGACCTGCTTCCTGCAGTAACAGATCATTTTCTTTCAAGAGTTCCAAACGGCTGGGTGGTGATAAACACAAACGGCACAATTCTTCCACAGAACAAACTGAAAGATTTCAAGGGAGAGAAGCGACTTATTCATGTGATATCCCTGGACGGCCCGGAACTGCTTCATGATTCCCGCAGAAGAATGAAGAACGGCAGTGGTTCTTTCCGGAAAGTGATAAAAGGCATCAGGATGCTGCAGGATCTGAATCTGCCATTGTATCTGAACGCAGTGCTCGACAAAGATAGTTCTGCACATCTTCCCGAACTGATCCGTTTCATCTCCGGCGAACTGGGATTGAAAGAGCTTTCTGTCTCTCTGCTTCATCTGGATAAAAATCCAATGTCCCATGACGAAAAGTACGATCTTCTGGAAAACGCATACTCGGTAGCCACCGACCATTCGATCCGGCTGGGAGGCCATCACAGACTGCTTCTTGGCAGATGGATCCCGGAGCTTCGCTGTGCGGCAGGCATTACAACCGCACTGGTAGACCCGGCGGGAATGGTTCATGCCTGTCAGAGATTTGTGGGAAGGGTAAAACCCGATTGCAGCTGGAGTGAAGACTTCGACTGGATGAACTTCAATTCAAAACAGTCCTGCGGCCCTGTATGCGACAGCCAAAGCGACCATCATGTAGGAAAAAAGTTGTATGAGCTGTACAAAAGGAAATACCCGGAATACCTGCATCAGCATCATCTGGACCTGAACCTTTTCGGCGTTCTCTCATGAAGCTCTTCAAAAAAAGTGAGAATCTGCAGGGAAAAAGCGTTCTGATCATGGGGCTTGGCACCAAAGACGGCGGATTGGGAGCAGCGCTTTACGCCTGCCGCCATGGGGCAAAGGTAACAGTAACCGATCTTCAGAATGAATCTGCACTGCAAGAAGCCCTGGCAGAACTGAAAGACCTTAACATCACATTCGTACTGGGCAGCCACAGAGAAAGCGATTTCAAAAAGGCGGATCTGGTAATAAGAAACCCCGGCATCAAGCGCAGCAACAGATATCTGACAGTGGCAGCAGAGGCAGGGGTTCCTGTGGAAAGCCCCATAGGCATATTCAGCGAAACTGCAGAAAGAGAATGGACAGGCATAACAGGAACAAAGGGAAAGAGCTTCACCACACATCTTACAAGCCACATACTTCAGTCTGCCGGTATGAATGCGGTTGCCGCAGGCAACAACTGTGTCTCCCCTCTCCGGTTTGTGGATGACAAGGCCATTTACCCAGTTCTGGAACTCTCTTCCTGGCAGCTTGCAGAAATGGATCTTCACAAAATATCACCACACATCGGCTGCTGGCTTAACTTCTTTCAAGATCATATGAACTGGTACAATTCAATGGAAGAGTACAGATACCACAAAGAATCAATCGTACGCCATCAGCAGAAGGAAGACATTATCATCCTGCCACTGGACGATCCGGCACTTTCAACCATTCCCGGCATCTCAAAGAGGTACTTCTTCTCATCGACACGATCACTGGGTAACAACACAGGGTGCTGCATACAGGATGGCTGGATAACCTGGAAAGAAGATGAAGCAACACAGATCATTCACAAAGATTCACTT
The DNA here is from genome assembly GCA_029934845.1 of Candidatus Sabulitectum sp. Taxonomy (GTDB): domain Bacteria; phylum Fermentibacterota; class Fermentibacteria; order Fermentibacterales; family JCC-6; genus Sabulitectum. The sequence goes on along the minus strand of JAOZLN010000198.1, from coordinate 2,312 downwards.
CCGGAACACATGGCTGTGCCTCTCCATCTGAATCTTATTCCTCCTGCTGTCTGCTGTGCTGTTGCAGCAGGGGTTGATAAACACAAAATTGCCGGTGGAATAGCATCTTTCCCGGGAATACCGCACAGATTCCAGTTTGCCGGGAAAATGGGCAGAATCACCTTTATCAACGACTCTGCAGCAACCACCCCGGATTCGGTAATAAGAGCCATCAACAGCCTCAGCGGAAAAAAACTGGTACTTATTGCAGGGGGCGGAGGGCACAAGAATCTTGACTACCGCCCGCTGGCAAAGCTTATAAAGGAAAAAGTACACTGCACAATTCTCTTCAAAGATGATCCGGCATCAATAAAACTCAGAAAAGAGCTGAAAGACACAAACCCCAGCCAGCTGAAGACAGCAGCAGACATGCAGGAAGCAGTAGATATGGGAATGAGCTGTTTGAACCCGGACGAGAACGGCACTCTGCTTCTTTCACCGGGGTGCAGCGGTGCACCGTTCTTTGTTGATCTGTTCCAGAGAGGGGAACAGTTCTTAAAGTGTATCAGAACCGATGAACTCTGATGCCCCGGTTCATACAGATAACAACCGCAGCAGTACTGCTTATCATCACCCTTCCCCTTGCACTAACAGCACTTCTTATCTCTGCTCTGTTCATAGGTTTTCCTCCATTCTACTTATCAAAAAGAACTGGAAGGAATGGTGTGGAATACACGCACTGGAAAATAAGATCAATGAAAAGTGGAAAAGAAACAGGGCGGGTCTTCTTCGAATCAGCCAGAATAAATTTCTGGGGAAGGCTTCTTCGCAGGCTTCATCTGGATGAATTGCCGGAGCTGTACCTGATACTGGCAGGCAGAATGAGTTTTGTGGGCCCGAGACCCCTGCCGCAGAAACTGCTTGAAGGTCTTGATACAGCAATCAGAGAAACCGTACGACCAGGCTGGAGCGGCCCGGCCCAGCTGTGGCTGCTCAGAAAAGGAAAGTTGAACAAAAGGCTGCAGATCAAGCTGGACACCCACTATGTGAACAGACGCAGTTTTGGCTACGACCTTAAGATAATTGCAGCGACAATAGCGGGAGTCTTCACTTCAAAACCAGCCGACCTCACCCCGAACGGCTCACCGGACAGAATATCATTCGGGAATGATCTGGAAGGCTGAGTTTTAAGTACTGCTTTGCCCCAGCCTCGATTCTACCTTTGCAACTCTGCTTTTTAGAACATCATAAAGCCCGATACTGTTCTTGACGCGTATATGGCATATGTATACATTATATGCATGAAATCAATTCAAATGGATTGCACAGGTTTTGTATGGGATGACGGGAATCAAAACAAGAATCTTTTGAAACACAATGTGTCTAACGGAGAGTGTGAAGAGGTTTTCTTTAATCAGCCGTTATTAATTGTCGACGATAACAGGCATTCACTAAATGAAATTAGACACAGTGCTTTTGGCAAAACCGATTCCTGCCGGCAACTGACCATTATTTATACTGTCCGCAGAGAAAAAATACGAGTTATCTCTGCACGAGACATGAGCAGAAAAGAGAGAAAGTATTATGAAAAACACTCATAAAGCAATACCCCTGTTTGAGAACGAGGATCAGGAAAGAGAGTTCTGGTCTAAAAACTCTCCTTTGGATTTTATGAACACCAGCTCTCCTGAGCACGGAGTCTTTCCCAATCTCAAACCCACAACAAAATCAATCTCAATTCGTCTTCCGGAATACATGATTGAGCAGTTGAAAATTCTTGCTCATAAAAAGGATATACCTTACCAGAGTCTGGTGAAATTATATCTTGGGCGAGAAATACTGATGGAACGAAGAGCTCAGGAAGCACCCTGATATCAAATCACCTGATCTTGGAATTCCTGTTACAACAAGGATGCGCCCGTAAATTTCAAGTGGGAATTGGAAGAAGTTTTACCAGAAAAGCAGGTATTGCCGGGGCAGTTACACATCTGATAAAACTTTCCATTTGTGGGTTATTCATTTCAGGCAGACGGTTTTCTGCATATTGCCTGAAAATCCGCCATGTACTCTATGTCTATATCCTGAGTGGTTCCGATGTGCTCTATCAGAAAGCCTGTCTGTTCAAGCTCTTTTTGCAAAGCTGAAGGGCTCATTACTCTACGGGTACACATCCAGAATTTATCTTCAAAAAACACTTTATCGTACGGATAGTCTTCCTTAACCTCGTTCCACAGGATCCCCTGCTTATCCATTCTTCCACCATTGCCAGACCATTGGGAAGTGTCTTCGATGCTCATGGTCTCCATTATGAAATGTCCACCATTTTTAAGAAG
>JAOZLN010000197.1 GCA_029934845.1 Candidatus Sabulitectum sp. | reverse complement strand
AATACAGCCTGCAAACGATTCAAAAAGATCAGCTCCCATACCAGCAACATCACCAACATTATCACCAACATTATCAGCAATTACAGCCGGGTTGCGTGGATCATCTTCAGGGATTCCTGCTTCAATTTTACCAACCAGATCAGCACCAACATCTGCACTCTTGGTAAATATGCCGCCACCTACCCTGGCAAACAGGGCTATGCTGCTTGCACCCATTCCAAACCCCGCTATGCTGTTCAGATCAATAGTTTCCATTCCCAGAACATTCTGAAGAAACACTCTGACTGTTTCAACCTCGTGAAAGACAAGGTAGAAAGAGGATACCCCCAGAAGCCCAAGACCGGCAACGGCAAAACCCATAACACTTCCACTGCCGAATGCCACAGAAAGAGCTTCAGATATGTTGCTTCTTGCAGCCTGTGTGGTTCTGACATTTCCCATAGTGGCGGCGCTCATACCTGCAACACCAGCGATCATGCTGAAAATTGCTCCCGCAACGAAAGCAATGGATGTAGCTTTGTTCACGAAGAAAAAGAGCAGAACAGCCACCACGATCACAAAGAAAAATAAGATCTTGTATTGGGTTTTAAGGTAAGTCATCGCACCGGAACGTATCATCGATGCAAGCTTTTTCATCTGGTCAGTTCCCTGAGGTTTCTTTTTTACGGAAAGATAGATAAAAAAGGCGACAACACCTGCCAGTACTGCTACCAGCGGTGGAAAATAATCAAACAGAAATTTCAAATTCAAAACAGCCTCCATACACCGAACTTCGTGATTTTCCTAACTAACAAGAATCTGAGGGTTTATGCTTCAATTAAACTACCGGGTCAACCCCAATAAAGCTTCGTAAGCAGGGGTGTATTCCGGATCTCTTAAAAGAGCCCTTTCCCAGTACATTCTCGCCGATTCCGTATCCCGCTTCCTTATGCTTATGATGCCGAGGTTGTACAACGCATCAACACCGTTCATGTCAATATCGCCCTGCCTGTTAAAGGCTACACCAACTGCTTTTAAAAAAAGGAGCTCTGCACCATGCTCATCACCCTGCTGAAAATGTGCCACCCCGTCGTGGAATGCCATATTAACACCGCCAGCACTAACGGTGCCTGCAGTTACAAACGCAAGACCTATTCCCACAGCCACACCTGCAGGAGCCAGCAGCAGGCTTTTCCTTATGTTCTTCAACGCTCTGGGCACAAGTAATATAACCACCAGAGGTATCAGAGGTAATCTTAGTCTTGCAGTAACAAAGAATGGAAGTATCCCTGCTGCAATACAAACAACCCAAAAAAATACATTTCTTTCCCGAAGTGAAAGCCTGCCTGCAAACAACGCTCCGGGTATCAGTAACCAGATCAACAGACCAGAAACAGGAAAGCGGGGAGAACCAGCCAGAATTCGCAGAACCGGAGAATATCCGGTAAAATAGTATGCATCATAGTTGCCTGGTATTGCCACGGGAGAGATAAGGTAAACCAGTTTCCTGCCTGCGAGAGCAAGAGATCTCAGGGGACTGCCGGCAACATGATCGATTGTTCGGCGAACCCACCAGGAAGAAACCTCTGATGGTGATGGAAGGATGCCTTCTTCAAACGGGGCATAGCTTGCTGACCATACATTATCCACATAAGGAAGAGAATCGGAAGGGATCCCGTCACCTTGAGGAGCGAATGCAGTAAAACCATCTGCTTCCGGCCCGCTTCCAATGTACAGATTTATGCCTCCCTGGCTGGAAATAACAGTAGAACCATCGCCGTAAGAAATGTTTACCACCCAGACAAGAAGCACAGGCAGAATCATCAGCCAGCTGTCTTTCCATGACCTGCGATAAAGAACAAGCACAAGAGGAAACAAAAGAACAGCTCCAGGGCGGGCTATTGCAGCAAGACCAAGAAGCAGCCAGCCTGCTTTTCGAGGTTTATCTCTGTCAAGCAGAAGAAACGAGAAAAGAAGCAGAAAAATATACAGTGGCGTAATAAGCAGCGTAGAACTGTAGAAGATGTTTATTCCGTTGATCATCCAGATCGATGCAGCCACCAGTGAAGGGATCCTTCCTGCTCTTAGAAAAACGATCCTGTGCACAAGGTGAACCGATAACGCACCAAAAACAAGGCTGAGCAGAACACCGGACAACATGGAACTGTTGGTTAGCAGGTAAACAAAGCCAAGGACAGCAGGGTATAAAGGCGCCCTGAAGTAGGGAGCATATATGAAAGTGTTTCCTCCGGCGATCTCTGTTGCCCATGTATGATGCCATGAGGCATCAACAACAGGATAGCTCCCCAGCGGACTGAGAAGAACGGGAATAATCGCAACTGACCACAAAACAAGAAAACCCAGAACAACAGCAAGAGAGTCTTTTACAGGAGCGTGACTGACAATAGACATTGTGCTGAAACGCCTCACGGGCGAGATAAAATGCATGCTAATTTGAGAATAATAGCAACGCTATTTGCCGATAATTAGCGTGTATTATAGCCGTCTGTGTGGCAGTTAATGCCGATGTAGTATTCTCGGTTACGCTCCTGCGCATCAATTCGATCTCTCGATGGTTGATGTGGTGGAGAATCCTTTTATCAGCGGTACGATCTTCACCTTTCCACCATTTTTTAAAACTACCGCCCCTCCCACCACCTTGTCGACTGTGTAATCTCCTCCTTTGACCAGAACATCAGGCAGGATCTCTTCAATAAGTTCCAGAGGTGTATCTTCAGAAAACGGGACAACACAATCTACACTTCTGAGACAGGAAAGAATTGCTGTTCTGCTTTCCAGGGTCTGAACAGGTCTCAACGGCCCCTTCAATCTTGCAACTGACTCATCTGTATTTACTCCCACAAAAAGAAAATCTCCCATCTCTCTGGATCTCTCCAGAATTTCCAGGTGACCCGGATGCAGAAGATCGAAACAGCCGTTGGTAAAAACAATGATCTTTCCGCTTTTGCGTAACTCGCATGCTAAAACAGCAGCATCTTTAGAGTTAATGACAGGCGTTCTTCTGGTGTGATCACTCAAACCTGCTTGCCTCCCTGATGATATCCTCCGGCCTGACTGCATATACTCCAGGCTCTGTACACACTGCTGCTGCTGCCAGGTTGGCAAGCCTCGCTGCATCTGTTACACCTACCCTGCAACTGCCCGCCAGCCCCATTACAGCAATAACAGAATCCCCTGCACCGGAAACATCAAAAACGTGTCTGGCAACCGTGGGAATGTGCTGAGGCAGATCACTGTCACTGTGTACCAGCACAGAGCCACTGGATCCCAGTGTAATCAAAACAGCCCCTGCAGAAAGGCGTTTCCTTATTTCCAAAGCAGCGCGAACAGCCTCATCCACCCCGTTAATTTCTACACCAAGGGCACTGCCTGCCTCATGCCTGTTAGGTTTAAAAAGACTGCAGTCGGTGAAGCTCCAGAAGTTACGGATCTTCGGATCAACTGCAACGTATATATCCCGTTCAACAGCACCACCAATGATATGCTCTATAATTCCTTGCGAAAGAACACCTTTGTCATAATCCTCCAGTATAACAGCATCTACTCCGTCTATAATGGAATCGATCCTGGATATGAGGGCTCGGTCAATATCAGAAGAAAGAGAATGGGTTTTCTCCCGGTCGATCCTCACAAGCTGCTGATTCCTTCCCATAACTCTGGTTTTCACTGTGGTTGGTCTGCCTCGGTCTAGAATCACCGCCTCCACGTTTACGCCGGCATCAGAAAGAAGACCAAGAAGAATATCACCTTCTCTGTCGTGGCCCACAACTCCTGCCATGACAGGAGTACCCCCTAAAGAAAGAACGTTCAGTGCTACATTCGCTGCTCCTCCGGGAATCCGCCTTTCAGAACCATTCCCAAGAGCCACAACCGGAACTGGAGCCTCCGGTGATATTCTGGAGACAGTCCCCTCAAGGTAATGATCCATAACCAGATCACCTGTAACCAGGATCCTTTTCCCCTTGAACTTTGCAAGAAGGCTTTGAGTATTCATCTCGGGTATCAATATTACCTCCAACCTTGACCGTAACTCTGATTCATACAATGCTACATACACAAACAAAAACCCATGGAGCTAAAATAATGGTAAAACAAAGACCACGCATCAATGTCAAACCGGAAGATTCAGATGGAACCTACAGCAACCTGGTGCTGGTAGCGTTTTCAAGAGCGGAATTTGTACTGGACTTCGCAAGAATAATGCCCGGAGCATCTGCCGCCAGCCTGAAATCAAGAGTAATAATGTCGCCGCATGCTGCGAAGGCATTTGCAGAACAGCTGTCAAAACAGGTGGAAACCTACGAATCAAAAAATGGCGCCCTGGCTGATTCCAGAGAACAAAGCGCCATCGGCTTCAATACACCTGGCAATGAAGACTGAACTGTCCGGAACAGAGAAGGCCAGCCGGGTTTTGCTGTCTATTCTTGTTGGAGCACTTATATGGGCAGCGGCAATAGACGAAGAGACCTTCTCGGTTGATGTGGAGATTCCTCTGATGCTTGAGGTAGACAATAATTATGTGATCATGGAAAACACAATAAGATCAGTCAGAGTGAGGCTTAACGGCTCCGGGCTGGAAATGCTCAGTCATCAGATAACCTCGCCTCTGTCGGAAATGAAGAAATACATTTCTATGGGTTCTGCATCAACCTTCCCGCATAATCTGGCAGTGGGGCTTGTTACATCCGATGTCCACCTGGATGGATCGATAGTTGTTTCTTTATTGACACCAGACCAGATCCCTGTTACTGTAGACACAGTACTCAGCAAACGATTACCGGTGTCAGTGGTATTTCATGATGGCATTCCATCCAGATTCCGGCTGGTTACAGTAGACCCAGGTTATGTTACCGTTACGGGTCCGTCCTCGGCCTTGTTGGATATGGACAGCATAACAACCGAGCCTGTAACTATCAGTTCAGGGCACATCACTGCATCACTTGCTTTCAATGGCAATATGGTTGCATACTCGGATGCCTTGGTTCGGGTCAGTGTTGCGAAGGCAGATGTTCCAGTAGCAGATCTGGATTAGGTGTCAGTTTGGTTATTGACAGAGAGA
>JAOZLN010000022.1 GCA_029934845.1 Candidatus Sabulitectum sp. | reverse complement strand
TGGATGGTAATGCTTTGCAGTATGAAGCTGAAGCAATAGCCCTTGCTACCACAATTGGCGGCATCAGAAGAATATATGTTGGCGGCATCAGCCCGGAGGGTTACTGGCGCAGTACCGCCAGTGCGGGAATGATGCAGACTGTTGAACTTCGGGGTTATGACTACCAGGGGCTGAAGGGCATTGCCATGAATCTTCAATCTCTTCTTGAAAGACATCCCAGGGTTGAAGAGGTAGACATTAACTGGAACGGCAGAACCCCCAACCGTGATCAGCTTGCCATCGTTTTTGACAGAATTGAGCTTGCAGATCTGGGTATCAACCCTTATCAGCTGGTAATGGCTTTGAGGTACAACATGGCAGGCGGGTACGGGGCACAGGTTAGAATCGCCGACCAGACCACAGATCTTACCTTCCGCCTTGAAGGACAGAAAGACCCGGAACTCAGCGAGATACTGGATAGCAGAATTGCCACCAGGGATGGTTTTATGCGCATGCGTGATATTATCAGTATCGACACCGTTGGTGTTCAGGGATCTGTTGTAAGAGAAGACGGAGAGTATGTACGAACTGTGGCCTATTCGTTCATGGGTGCTGAAAGAATGGCAGCCCGTTTCCGGAATTCCCTGCTTACAAGCCTCGAGCTGCCTTCCGGGTATCGGGTGTACGAAGACACAACTTTCCTTCCTGACTGGCTTGCGGAGGAAGAGGGTATAGACATGAATCTTCTTGTTGCTCTTGCCATTCTGGCTGTATTTGCAGTCACTGCCATTGTTTTTGAAAGCTTCACAGCACCACTTTACGTTCTTGCGGTTATTCCCATGGCTCTTGTGGGAGTTGCAGCAGGTTTCTGGGCATTTGACCGTATATTCAGCCCGGAGGCCTATGTAGGAAGTGTGTTCCTTGTGGGAATAGCGGTAAATAATTCAATTCTTTTAATAGATAGTTTCGAAAAGAAGAAAAGGGCAGGTATGGATCTGCGCAAAGCGGTTGATGAGGTTGTAGGAGAAAGGCTCAGGCCGATTCTACAAACAACTGCAACAACGGTACTGGGGCTTCTTCCACTGGTTCTGTGGCCTATTTCAAATCAGGATCTCTGGGGAACTCTTGCGTTCACTGTTGTATGCGGTATGGTTATCTCTACACCTCTTGTGCTTATAACACTGCCTGCCCTTATTCAGATCACGTCCCGGAGGAGGGAAAAACATGTTCAAGTTACGGAGAATTAGTCTTTTTCTGTTTGCCGTCAGTTTCATTCTTTTTTCCGGATGTGCAGAGGAGGAAGAGCTGGAGAGGGAAACTCTTGAGCCGTCACCTCTTCCTGTTACTGCAGCAGTTGTACGTGTTGATGTTTTGTATGAGGTGATAACTTCAACTGGAAGAGTTTCCAGCAGAAGAACTCAGAGTCTTACCGCTCAGATCCAGGGAGAGATTGTACAGGCTCCCGATTATGCAGGCGAAGAGTTTTCTGAGGGCGCTGTGATCTTCAGGGTTGCAAGCGGGCAGCACGCATCAAACCTGTCTGCAGCCAACAGCGAGTACAGAAATGCAGAGGCTCTATATCAGTTTGAGATTGACAATTACAGAGGAGAAATAACTGACGGGGTCAGAAGCATGCTTCGTCAGACAACAGGTCTTGAGTCGGCGTCTGCAAGTCTTTCAAGTGCAAGAACACAGTACGGTAACTCTGCTGTTGCAGCAGGGTTCAACGGAGTTATCTCGGATGTTACCGCACAGGAGGGAATGACCGTTTATCCCGGTTCGCCCCTTGGAACTCTTGTAGATCCGTGGAGCCTTCAGGTAGAAGTTGATCTGGATGAGAGGCAGCTTGCCCAGTGTGCCCCGGGTCTGAAAGCCTTTGTAATAATTCCATCGTTGAATGATACTGTTCTTGTGGGTGAGGTAAGATCGGTTTCCCCTGTGGTTGATCCGGGATACAGATCCGGAACAGTCGTGGTGGATGTTCCTCATGTGCCCAATCTTCGGCCCGGCGCCACTGCCAGAGCAGAGATTGTAGTAGCGGAACATGAGGGATCACTTGTAATACCGGAGCAGGCGGTTCTTATTCGTGATGACCGGCCCATGGTGTTCCGGGTTGTAGACGGTCATGCCGACTGGGTTTATGTAACTCTGGGCCCTGCCGGTCGTGGCTTTGTGGCTATTACAGAAAATCTGGCTGAAGGTGAGACTGTTATAACAAGCGGTCATTATTCACTGGCCCACGATGCGCCTGTGGCTGTGGTGAATTAACACACACCAGACCTGATATTGCAGAGCCCCGGCACGCCGGGGCTCTGCAAGTAAAGATAATTGTTTCTGATTTGCCTGAGTAATGGTCACAATACATATTAGAACCATGGGAAAAGCCACCATGTATTATCATAACCCCTCTACGAGGTTGATTTAATGTGCGATAACTTGCCATGATCACCGGTATTTTAAAAAGACCCAGGGGAACTGCTATTATCTATCTGGCCCTTCTGGGCCTTGCTGCAGTCAGTTTTAACAGAATTCCAATAGAGGGTTCCCCCAGCACTACCCTGCCTGAATTAAATGTTGTTACCGGATGGTACGGCGCAGACCCGGAAGCTGTATGCGAGCAGGTAACCCGACCCGTAGAAGAGGTGGCCAGACAGATCCGTGGAGTTATGGATGTTTCTTCGTCTTCCGGCTCCGGTCGCAGCGTGGTGACTGTTTCGTTTGCACAGGGTACCGACATGGATGTGGCATCAATGGAGCTTACCGAGCGCATATCCATGATCCGGGATGATATGCCGGGCAATGTCTCAGCCAGTACAATTACTCAATCAGTTCCCAGAGAAATGGAAAGCGAGGGCTTTCTTATCTACGCTATTACAGGCGCTGAAAAATCGATATTGAAAAATCTTGCAGAAGATGTGGTAGCTCCGGAGCTTGAGCGAATTGACGGAGTCAGCTCTGTGATGGTTGAAGGACTGGGATCTGAAGAGATTTTGATCGATCTTGATATGGAGGCTCTCAGATCGCTTGATCTGACACTGGCGCAGGTTGTTTCTTCAATTCAGAACGGGATTGTAGACCGCAATGTGGGGGTCGTTACTGATGTTACTGGCTTGCAGTCTGTTCTAAGAGTGTCAGCAGTGCCTGCATCTCTCTGGGATATGGAATGTCTTATTGTAAAGCAGGCTGGTACAGATTTTGTTACCCTTGATGATGTGTCTCACGGTATTTATCAGAGCTATTCAGAGAACTCGGGAGTGATCTTCAGGCACAACGGTCTTGATCAGATCACCCTGGAGCTTGATCGTGCTGCAGGAAGCAATGCAGTAAGGGTTGCTGCTGTTGTAAAAGATGAAGTTGAAAGAATACGGCGGGATCTTCCAGACGGCATAGAGCTGGACCTTATTGAGGATGGTACCGAGGCCATAACAGATGACCTTAATGCTCTGTCCTGGCGGGGTCTTGTTTCTCTTGGGCTGATCATGCTTCTTCTTCTTCTTCTTAACCCCAGCCCGTTAACCACTCCGTTGATCCTAAGCTCAATTCTGTTCAGCAGTGCCCTTGCGGTTACTGCTGTTTTTCTGGCAGGCTACAGCATCAATGCTCTCACGCTGAGCGCCCTGGCCATTGCATTCGGGCTGCTTGTTGACGGTGCAGTTGTGGTAATGGAGGCTATTGCATACAGGCGCAGGCAGGGAATGGCCCCCCTGGAAGCAGCGGCACTGGGCGCCCGTGAGGTGGCAATGCCGGTTCTTGGCGGCATACTTACCACTCTTGTTGCACTGGTTCCTCTGCTTGCCAGTCAGGGAGTTCTTAAGATTTACTACAAGCCTTTTGCATTCACAGTTGCTGCGACTCTGCTGGCATCTTATGCGGTGTGTCTTACATTTGTTCCCTCTATAGCCGGACACTGGAAAAGGGCTGACTGGTACCGTCAGAGGAAGTGGGACAGGGCTTTGGCAAGAGCAGTGGCGGTTCTTCACCACAAGCCATGGATTCCAGTGATATTCACCTTTCTTCTAATTGCCGGATCGATTTATGTGCTTGCTGCAAAGGTGGAGCATGGCCGTACATGGAATTTTGGAGGAAGCAGAGACTTTCTTTACATATCCTATTCATTCCCTCCTGGAACTCCTCAGGAAATACCGGATGAGATCGCCACCCGTTTTGAGCGTATTGTAGCAGGCCGCAGTGGAATTCAATCCACCAGAACAACAGTGGTTGGAGAGCGGGGGATTATTTACTGTGTGTTTGAGCCTGAAGCTCTCTGGGATGGTACTGCTTTGCAGTGCGAAGCTGAGGTTATCGCTCTTGCTACTACGATAGGCGGTTCGCAACGAATCAGTGTGTGGGGCATAAGCCCGGAGGGTTACAGAGGCGGTGGCGGCGTCAGCGCCGGTATGATGCAGACAGTGGAGCTGCGAGGTTTTGACTATCAGGGGCTGAAGGATATTGCTGTGAACCTTAAAGCGCTTCTTGAACGGCACCCCAGGGTTGAGGAAGTGGATATTAACTGGAATGCCAGAATTGCCGACCGGGACCAGCTGACCATAGTGTTCGATCGAATCGAGCTTGCAGATCTGGGCATAAACCCCAGGCAGCTGGTTATGGCTCTCAGATACAACATGGCCGGTGGATACGGATCCCAGGTAAGAATTGCCGATGAAACCACAGATCTTACTTTTCGCCTTGAAGGGCAGAAAGATCCGGAGTTGAATGAAATCCTGGACAGTAGAATTGCCACCCGCGACGGCTTTATGCGCATGCGTGACATTATCAGCATTGATACAGTGGGGGTTCAGGGATCTGTGATCCGGGAAGACGGAGAGTATGTACGCACAGTTGCATATTCTTTCATGGGGGCTGAACGAATGGCTGCCCGCTTCCGTAATTCTTTGCTTACCAGCCTTGAACTTCCTTCCGGATACAGGGTATATCAGGATACAACATTTCTTCCAGACTGGCTTGCAGAAGAGGAAGGCATTGACATGAATCTTCTTGTTGCTCTTGCCATTCTAGCTGTGTTTGCAGTCACTGCCATTGTTTTTGAAAGCTTTACCGCACCCCTTTATGTGCTTGCTGTAATTCCCATGGCTCTGGTGGGGGTTGCAGCGGGTTTCTGGGCGTTCGATCGGATTTTCAGCCCGGAGGCTTATGTTGGAAGTGTGTTCCTTGTTGGAATTGCAGTAAACAATTCAATTCTTTTGATAGACAGTTTTGAAAAAAAGAAAAAAGCTGGAATGGATCTGCGCAAGTCGGTTGATGAGGTTGTTGGAGAAAGGCTCAGGCCAATACTTCAGACAACTGCAACAACGGTTCTTGGTCTTCTGCCGCTGATCCTGTGGCCGATCTCAAATCAGGATCGCTGGGAAACACTGGCATTCACCGTTGTTTGCGGTATGGTTATTTCTACCCCTCTTGTGCTTGTTACATTACCCGCACTTATTCAGGTTACTTCAAGAAAAAAGAAATAGATTGTTTCTGGCATTAATCACTGTTTGTTATCAAATAGATAAGCGTTGACTTAACCATGTAACATTTTAACCAAGGGGAACTTAAGGGATCTTGATTGTATTCTGCAGAATTGTTCCCTTTTCATTCTGAGAAACATGGGTTATCTTGCACAGATGAACAAAAATATTCAAGAAATCCCTGATGGAATATTTGCCCCGGAAGACTGGGAATACATGCTTCTGCAGATGGTCAATGATCATAGCGGAGTAGACTTTGGCATGTATCGCATGGCAACTTTCCGAAGGCGATATTTAAAACGAATGAATATGGCTGACGCACAGGATATCAGGGATTTTGTAAGAATGCTCGAGTATGATCAAAAGCTGCTTGATCTTCTGGTATCAGATCTGCTTATAGGTGTTACATCATTTTTCAGAGATGGATCCGCATTCCGTGTACTTAAGGAATCTGTGATTGAACCCCTTTTCTTAAGAGAGGGTGATGAGGCGGTGCGAGTCTGGATTGCAGGTTGTTCCATAGGTATGGAGGCTTACAGTATTGCCATGCTCATGGACAGTATTTCCGGTGAGAATGGAAAGAATTTTACAATTTTTGCCACTGATATCAGCAGATCTGCTCTGGCAAAGGCTTCAAAAGGCATCTATACCGAAAAGCAATTTTCTACTGTTCCTGAAGAATACCGCATGTATTTTAATGAGAAAGACGGTTATTGGAGAATAAAAAGAAGCATTCGTTCTCATATGGTTTTCAGTTATCATGATGTTCTTTCCGACCCGCCATTTGCTCACATGGATCTTGTCAGCTGCAGGAATATGATGATCTATCTGAAGCCGAAAGCACAGAATATTGTTCTCGACAGACTGAATTACAGTTTATCAAGAGGTGGTTTCCTTTTTCTGGGAAGCGGAGAAACTCCAGGAAAAAAATACAGCAACCTTGAAACTGTTGACTCCAGATGGCGCATTTTTAAAAAGGTGGCAGATACCACCATTGCTATGAGCATAATTCCTTCAGAGAAGTATTACAGTAAATCCGGTAGTACTTCCTCCAGCACACTGTATTCAGAGAAGAGCGAAGTGGATGATCTTGGAAGAAGCCGATCATTTACATCGTGTCTTGAAGAAAGGTTTTTCCCTGATTGTGTATTTATTGATGAGGACTACATGATCCTGTTTATCAACGGAGACATGAATTCCTACCTGTCCATACCCTCAGGGATTCCCGGAGGAAGTCTTCTTGCAATGCTTCCATCCGGATTAAGAACAGCAGTCAGAGCCGGAGTCAGACGGGCAGCAGGCGGGTTCCACCGTATTCACTGTGAGACTAGAGAGGATGTTTCCATATATGTGAGTTGTATTTCTCCTGTAGGGATGAAAGGTGTTTTTCTTGTGGAATTCGTCCGGGACGGATCGGACCAGGCGAACAACCAGCACAGTATCGAGTGTTCCGAATCTGATTCTTCCGTTCTTGAAGAGCAGATAGTTCTTCTTGACAGCGAATTGACTTCAGCCAGGCGGGAACTTAGAAGTCGTACAGGCGAACTTCAGGCTTCAAATGAAGAACTACAGACAACCAACGAAGAGATCAGAAGTGCCAACGAGGAATTAATAGCTTCCAACGAAGAGCTGATTGCTTCAAATGAAGAACTGCATCGGGTGAATAACCAGCTTTCCATTCTATCCGATGATATGATGAATCTTCTTGAAAGCATGGATGTGGGTTCCCTCTTCCTGGACAGTGAATTGAACATCAGACGTTTCAATCCCATGATATGTCGCTTTTTCAAGATCACAGAGAGTGATATAGGCAGGGCGATTACAGATTTCACAACCTCATTGGCTCAGTCTTCACTTGAATCGCTCATTCAAGCTACTCGCGAGGTAGCAGTTTCAGGAATCATCCTGGAAGTGTCTCTTGACGCAGATCTTCCTGGATACTGGCATGCGAAAGTTTCTCCTTACAGAGCATCCGACGGGTCGAATCAGGGCACGGTAATCACCTTTATTGATGTGACACTGCTGCGAGAGGGAGAGATATCACTTGCTGGAAGCGAACGTAAATTCAGAGGCTTGTTTAACGGTTTTCCTATTGGAGCAATTTTTGTTTCCCATTCACCCGCCAACGGCGAATTTACTGTTCTAAACAGAAACCCGGTATTTAGACAGCTTCAAGAGGAGCATAGTGATCTGCTCTCCAATAAACGATTCCTTCAGGGAATAATAAGTGAAGAGCCTGTTTTTCAGTTTGAGCACGGACACTCTACTTTCCAGGGAGAGGTATTCAAACCTGCAGATTACGCAGAGACTCTTTGTGTTACCCTGCGTGATATCACAGCAGAGAGCAGAACTAACCGCGAGAAGGAAATACTTCAAAAAAGGCTGAAAGACTCCCATTTACTGGCAGGCATGGGAATCTGGGAATATGATCCGGTACTTGAGGAAGTTACACTTTCTGCAGAGGCAGCAGCGTTGTTTGATCTGGACTCTGATCTGCCGGTCCCGGGAAGTGTATTCAGAAACCTGATTGAAAAATTCGATGAGTTCTTTCTTGAAGCACAGAGTGTATTGTCCCGGGGAAAGACCTATTCCGGAATGGTTGCAATGCATCTGCATTCCGGAGAGAACATGAAGTATTTCAAAGTAAGAATGTATACTTCCAGAAGTAGCTCCGGAACAACTGTATACGGATATGTTCTGGATGTAACTTCCGAAGTTGTCAGCGAGAGAACGCAGAAGATAGCTCATGATCAGCTGGCAGAGGTTCATGAGATCGCGCGGATAGGCCTGATTGAAATAGAGTGGAATGATAAGTATACCAATTACAGAACCAGGCTTTCAGATTCTGCTGGTCGGGTACTGAAGCTATCTGAAGCTCAGCAGCACAAGCATGATTTTTTCAAGATGAGTATAGAGGAGCGACTCTCTTCCGATGTACTGCAAAGATTAAAGTCAGCAGCAAAGGAACAAACAGCAATTTCTTTCGATATTCCAGCGAAGAATGGCTTTGGAGAGGATGTTTTTTTGCAGATAATGGCAAAGCCTGGAATAATATCTGATTGCAGTTGCGGTACATCTCTGGTGATAATGGACATCACCCGTCGTCACCAGCTTGAGAAAGAATTGAAGCATTCAGAAAAGCTTCGTTCTGTGGGAGAGCTCGCCGGTGGTATTGCACATGATTTCAACAATCAGCTTATGGGTATTGTTGGATTTGCTGAGTGTCTTCGCAACCTTTCATGCAGTTCTGATCAACTTGAGTACGTAAAGGGCATTCTAAGTTCCGCAGAAAGAGCTGGAGCACTTGTCAGGCAGCTTCTGGCATTCAGTCGAAAGGGACTTTCGCACATTGCTCCATTCGATCTTCATCGCCAGATAGATGATGTTGTTTCTCTGCTTCAGAGAAGCATTGACAGAAGAATTGAGATCAGAAGAACTCTTTCTGCAGAGAACTCGATCATCGTAGGTGACGCGTCAGAGATGAACAATGCTATTCTCAATATGGCCATTAACGCCAGGGATGCCATAGATGGTGTTGGAATTCTTGCATTTGTGACCACAAATCCTGATCAGGAAACACTGGAGCTTGTTATTTCCGATACAGGTTCGGGTATGACTGAAGAGGTAATGCAACGGGTTTTTGAACCGTTCTTCACAACGAAACCACTTGGAGAAGGAACTGGAATGGGGTTGTCTGCCGTTTATGGCACCGTGACTGCACACCAGGGATCTATAAGAATGGAGTCCGACCCGGGTATTGGAACCAAAGTTATTGTAACACTACCTGTTTCAGAATCAGATGTAGTTAACAACGAGGTATTGCAGACTTACCAGTTTACCGGCCCGTTGAGTGGCACTATCCTTCTTGTTGACGATGAAGAAATAATAAGAACCGTACTGAAAACTCTTATTGAATCTATAGGGTTTACCGTGTTGACAGCTTCAGATGGATTCGAGGCGGTTGAGCTTTACAGGGCAAATCTGAATGAGATCAAACTCGTTCTTATGGATATAACTATGCCGAGAAAAAACGGTGTTGAAGCCTTTATTGAGATGCGTGAGATGTCTCCCGATGTAAAAGTCATCATTCTCTCAGGTCATAGCGCAGAGAGTTCTTCGAACGAAATGATGAACCTGGGTATTCTCAGGGTTCTCCAGAAACCAGTGACCATGACTGTTCTCTCTGCAGCAATTAAGGAAGCCATCGGCAGTTGATCATATTCATTGCGATTGCATGGTCTATCTGAGAGTGTAACACTTATTGCCCCTGATTTGTCCTGCTGTTAGAAACCAAACAGAAAGGATAGAAAAATGGATGCACTGATACCCATTGTTGCCATAACCAGCTCTATAGGAATTCCCGCTGTAGTGATCGTGATTGCTTTGTACACCTGGCACAAACGCAAGATAGCCAGGTACAATGTGATAGAGAGAGCAATTGAGAGTAATGCCAATCCGGAAGTAATTGAGCAGCTTGTTGCCTCTATTGGTGAAGAGGACAACAAGAGGAGAACTCCTCCCAGGCAGAGGAACCTTATTCACGCTACAATACTTCTGTCCCTTGGAATCGGCTTCTTCATCCTCAGATTCATTATTGGCGGAACTGAAATTGAGGGAATGCTGGCCACAGGTGCAATACTTACAATGCTTGCTATTGCCAAGTTTATCATTGCCTTTTTCATCCTAAAGAAGGACCCAGAGCAGACGTGAGTGAAGCAACAACGAAGCTGGTGCAGGCTGCCATGAAGGGCAACAGGGATTCCTACGGTATTCTTGTGAAGAACTACACCGGCTTTGTTTATACCATGGCCCTTCGCATGACAGGTGACCATCACATGGCGGAAGACCTCTGTCAGGATACCTTTGTAAAGGGCTGGATGAAACTGAAAAAACTGCAGGAACCTGCGGCATTTTCCGGGTGGCTTGCCACCATTGCCAGAAGAACCTGTCTGAATGCTGTTGAAAAGAGGAACAGAAAAATGGAAGTGGGAGAGGAAGAGGCGGTGCTGGTGAACTTGAATCCAACTCTGCCAGCTTCATACGATCCCTCAAGAGTGATACTTGAAGAGGCCGTAGCTCAGCTTTCCCTTCGCGACAGGCAACTGATCACTCTAAGCTATTTTCAGGAGCTTTCCTCTGTTGAAGTAGCCCAGGTTATGGAGATACCCGCCGGGACTGTTAGAGTGTATCTTCTAAGAGCGAGGACGAAATTGAAAGAAATATTGAAGGAGAGAGAAAATGAACTCCTGGGGTAACGACAGACTGGAAGAAAAGATCGATGAGATGCTGACTTCCAGCGTCAGCCGCGGATCAGAACCGAGAGGCTTCAGTGTTAGATGTATGCCCCGCCGCCCACTGTTCCCGTGGATTTCTGTGGTTTATGTGGTGGCAGCAGCAGTTGTGCTTGGCTTCTTCATGGCACAGTGGCTTCATGGGCAAGACCTTGAGAATGTCGACTATGTATCCGTGTTTTCACTTGAAAGACTGTCTGGTCTGTTTTCCGGTGTATCTGTCGGTGGCTTGATGTCCGGTCTGGCGATCATTCTGGGGCTTGGCGGCGCCATTCTAACATTCCTGCCTGAAAAGCAACAGGGGTTAAGGCACTTATTGTAACATGCAGTGGGTCTGCTGAACTAATTGTCTGTAAGCTTTTCCAGCTCTTCTGCATCTGCATTATCTCGAAGACGTTCCGATGATTTTTTGATCTTGATAAGGTCTGAACGGTGGATGATGTTCACCTGTATTCCATCCAGAGTGATCTCTTTCCTGTTTAAGAAGATAGTCTCATTGCTGACGCCTACAAGGTTTGTTAACAGGTCGATCCTGTTCGGTTCGACCCCAAGATGTATGGCAGCCCCTTCTTTTTCAAATAGTCTCTGAGGTATTCCGGCATTACCAAAACCGAACTCCTGTAATGCACTCATTATTCTTGTTGCGTTCTGTTTTGAAGGATAGAGCAGAAAATCAATATCCTGAGTCATTCTGGAGTAGCCATAGTAGTTTACAGCGAAACCACCTACAAGAGCATAGACAACCTCATGCTTGTGGAACAATGAAATGAGATCTTTCATATCAGTGGAGAAAAACATTTGCTAGTTACCAGTTGATTCTTCGTATGAGACGACCTTTTCAATGGGTTTTGTTGCCCAGTCCGGCCCCCACCTACGTTCCTGTAGAATTGCAAATTCACGCAGTCGGTCTTCTGTGGTCATTTGAGATCGACGCTTATTCTCAGCTTCATTTTCCTCTTTAAAAGAGTGAAATATCTCAACTTTGAGATTTCGATCCATGAATAACAATTCCTCTCTGAAGCACTTCAACGGTAAATATGGCAGAATTGCAACTTAATGCAAATGACACCGGTTTGTGGGAGGGGTTGCACCCCATACTATACTTACCCAATGCAACATCCGCGCACTTACTTAAATAAGGAGAAAAAATGAAAAAACTTCTGTTCCTTACTCCAGCACTGATGCTGATGCTTCTTGCATGTGGTGAAGGAGAAGTTCCAGTTACAGATGAGAACATTGAGATCCCATTCGTGGAGCCGGAGCATGTCAGCTCAGATAATGCTGAAAGACTTATTCCAAGGGAAGTACTCTTTGGGAACCCGGAGAAGATGGGGCCGCAGCTTTCTCCGGATGGAAGCATGATCGCCTACATCGCACCTGCTGATGCCGTGCTTAACCTGTGGGTCATGAACCGCGATCTTTCTGAGCCCAGACAGCTTACTTTTGATACCAACAGAGGAGTTACCAATTACTTCTGGGCAGAGAATGGTATTCACATTCTGTATATGCAGGATGAAGCAGGCGAGGAAGATACCCATGTGTACCGTCTTGATGTAGCTACTGGAGAAGTCGTAGATCTTACACCTTTTGAAGGTGTTAAGGCCTATGTCAGTGCAACAGACAAGAATCAGCCCAACACGGTTCTTATTGAAACCAATGAGCAGAACCCCATGTTCTTCGATGTTTACACATGCGATCTGGAAACAGGCGAGCTTACAATGATCGCCGATAATCCGGGTACAGATGAGAATGGTGACATGGTGCTTGGATTCATGCCTGACGAGGACATGAACATCAGAATGTACTATGCCATCAATTCAGATACCGGTTTTATCTCAGTTTACCATCGCTGGGATGAGGATTCAGAGTGGGAGATTCTTCAGAGCTTCTCCTCTAATGATGAATGGGGCCCCAGAAGATTCACAAACGATGGCGCTGGAATCTATCTTACTTCCAACCTTGAGTCTGATCTTTCGGCCTTTTACTACATGGACCTGGCCACTGGCGAGCAGACATATATCACGTCGGACTCTTTGGCGGATGTTGGCAGTATCGGGTTTGATCCCCACACAGGAGAGCCCAGATCTGTCTCCTTCAATTATCTTAGGCGCAGACGCGAGATACTTGATGAATCAATAGTTCCCGATATGGATTTTCTGACCGAATTCCATGAAGGTGATTTCGGAACAGCGTCCAGAGACAATGCTGACAGCACCTGGATAGTGGTTTACTATACTGTGGATAATCCTGCGGTCTATTTCCTATATGACCGGGCAGATCAGACCATGATGGAAATATTCACAGCGATTCCCGCACTTGCGGACTACAATCTTGCTGAAGTTGAACCTGTGGAGATAACATCAAGAGACGGTTTTATCCTTCCCAGTTATCTTACTCTTCCTGATCCCGAATTCTATGGTGAAGGTCCTTTCCCCACAATTATGTATGTACACGGTGGTCCGTGGGCACGTGATGGTTACGGATATGAGCCATTCTGTCAGCTTTTTGCAAACAGGGGTTTTGCAGTTCTTCAGGTTAACTTCCGTGGCTCCACCGGTTTTGGGAAAGAATTCCTTAATGCCGGTAATCAGCAGTGGGGAAGAACCATGCAGGATGACATTACTGATGGCGTGAACTGGGCTATAGAGAATGGTGTTGCTGACCCGGAGCGGGTAGTGATTCTTGGCGGATCCTATGGAGGCTATGCTACCCTTGCAGGTGCTGCTTTTACCCCGGAACTGTACTGTGCAGCAGTAGACTTTTTCGGACCTTCCAATCTGAACACATTCATGGAGACAGTACCACCTTACTGGAAGCCTCTTAAAGCCATGATGGATATCAGAGTGGGTGACCCGGAGGATGAAGCAGACAGGGCTATGCTGGAAGAAGTTTCACCTGTGAATTTTGCAGAGAACATGACAATGCCAATGTTCATCGTTCAGGGTGAGAATGACCCCAGAGTGGTTATTGAAGAGAGTGATCAGATGGTGGCTGCCCTTAGAGCTATCGGTACAGAAGTTCTCTATGTGGTTTACGGGGAAGAGGGTCACGGCTTCGCCCACGAAGAGAACCGTCTTGACTTTGCCGGCAGGGTAGAGGAATTCCTCTTCCTGAACGTTCCCGGTGTTGAGTGCGAGCTCTTTGCCCCTGTTGAGGGCGCAACTACAAGAATAGAGTAAACTGGATACAAGTTGTTATTTCGTAGGAGGCCGGGCGCACTGCCAGGCCTCCTACGATGAAAACCCCTTTATAAAAACATCTATGGCTGATGTAATCTGATCTGAAATCTGGAGATCTGTTGGACTTTCACCATCAACAGAAAGAGCGTGCGCAGTGTTTCCCTGATTATCCACTGTAAGAAGATTGTCATTGATTAATAATGAAATACCATGAACAAGAGCCCAGGCAGTATTTACGCTCACAGCTGTTTCTTCCGATGAGTTCATTCCGCTTAGAATCTCTTTTATTCCGGAATAGGCACCAGTGGCTGCTTCAAGTAGTTCTTCAGATACGGGTGAATTGAATAATTTTCTACTAAACATTAGTCTGTAGAGTTTAGGATTTCCAGTAGCGAATGAAATGTAGCGTTCCATAATTACGCTCAGAGCGATTTGAGGGTTATCTCCGCCTGAAGTTTCTTCGAATGAATCCTTCATTTTTCTGAATCCTTCTGCGGCTACAGCAGCCAGTAGAGCTGCTTTATTCACGAAGTGTCTGTATGGAGCTGCCTTTGAAACACCTAGAGACTTGCCTAGTTTTCGCAGAGTAATGGAATCTATATCGTGATCGCACAAAACTCTCGTTGCTTCAATGATCAGCTCTTCTCGCAGATTGCCATGATGATAAGACTTATTGTGCATTTGGAAACTCCCAGTTTCTTAGAGTCCTAAAACATTGCCTGGTATGTGAACCATGTCAACATGATATTGATGGACAGCGCGCTACTATGTTGACGGTGTCCACATGACACCCTATGTTACCACCGTTAACATGGCAGGTTCACTAACCCTTTTGGAGAAAAATTTATGGAATCAACAATGCCTCAGTTGGAGATCGGATCACTAAAAGCCAAATTACCAATCGTTCAAGGAGGAATGGGAGTTGGGGTTTCTCTTTCACAGCTGGCCTCAGCAGTAGCTGATGAGGGTGGAATTGGAGTTATCTCAACTGCAGCAATCGGGCGGATAAAGCCTGATTCAAATGAGAGCGATTCTGCTATTCTAAGAGAGGTAATAAGAGAAACCAAAGGGCTGACAAATGGAATATTCGGCTTGAATATTATGATGGCCATATCCGATTTTAGCGAACACCTGAAAGTTGCAATTGAGGAGAAAGTGGCGGTAGTATTTGTCGGAGCCGGGCTGCCTCTAAGAATACCGGAAATAATTTCTGTAGACCGGGCAAGAAATTGCTTTACAAATTTAGTACCCAAAATATCCTCTTCTCGAGCAGCATTGGCGATTTGCAAGTTCTGGGACAGGCACTATTCCATTATTCCAGACGCCATAGTGCTTGAAGGACCCAGAGCAGGTGGGCATCTGGGATTCAGAATGGAAGACATTACTAATCCCGATTTCAGCCTCGAAGTTTTGCTGCCTGAAGTGATAAGAGCAATTGTACCATATGAGCAGAAGTATGGTAGATCTATTCCAGTAATCGCGGCAGGAGGGATCTACAGTGGAGGAGACATACATAAATTCATGGAATTGGGCGCACAAGGTGTAAAAATGGGGACAAGGTTTGTTGCAACAAACGAATGCGATGTGAATTCAGACTTCAAGCAGGCTTATGTAGACTGTACTGAAGAGGATTTGATTTTGATCAATAGTCCTGTAGGCCTTCCGGGAAGGGCGATAAAGAGTAAGCTACTGGCTGATGTAAGCAGAGG